>CANNLB010000222.1 GCA_947505565.1 Acidobacteriota bacterium
GTTAAGAGGCCGCTTGCGGCGCTGGCGGATATCGTAGACTTCGACGCGATTCATGCCGGAGTTGGCGATGTAGAGCCGTTGCCGTTGGGAGTCGGTGACGATATCGGTGAGGCCTTCCGACGGAGAGAGACTCGTCCGAATGGGGACGATTTCGCCACGGGCTTCGGAATTGCGAGAGTTTTGGTAGACGCGTACGATGGAGGGGACGTTGATGGCTTGGGGCGAGGAAATGAGGTAATCAAACGACGGGGCGGTGCCGAGGGAGCGCCCGGCAAGAGTATTGAAGACGAAGTCAACGGCGGTGGTCGCCTGACCTTCGCGGACAGGACGAGCGGTAGGTGCCTGCTGGAGAACCGCGTTGGCGGGATTGTTTTGATTTCCTCCGCCTTGGGCGGGAATTCCGGGAATATTGATAGGGAAGCCTGGGATGGGGATGACAAAGCCACCGCCTCCGGGACCAGGCAGTCCCCCGCCGATGCCGGGGATATTGATTGCGGCCGCGGTTGCCAGCGTTTGGAGTAGCGTTGGCGTGAAGACGAGTGGCCCGGCGGCGCGACCGGAATTGGCGACGCCAACGCGGAAGGTGCGGCCTTCCGGGGTGGAATTGCACTGGTCACTGGAAATGACCACGGCGTTCGAGCTGGGCTGAAGAACGACGCTACGGGCGATGTCGCCGACGGGGATCGTGGTGAAGCCACTTTCGCTGAGAGCGTAGAGATTTAAGCCATCCTGACTCGAGACGATCTTCCCTGCCAGATTTTCGGGAAGTTGCAGCGCGTCGTAGATAAGGAGATTGTCGGAATCGTCGATCAGGAGTTGCGTTACGTTCGCGCGAGCCGGGGGGCTCTGCACCGGGGTGATATTGAAGGCCGCGAAGATGCGGGTGCCGTCCGGGGTGAAGGCGCTGCCGCCCTGATTTTGCTGGAGGTTGAACTGGCCGCCGACTTGGGTGAAGCCGGCCGCGGTTACCGTGACCGAGAGCGGAAACGGCGCGTTGGCGGCGTTTTGCTGAGCCAGAACCGAGAGCGTCTCGGTTTCAAACAGGCGAAGACCCATCATGAAGCGGGAACCATCGGGAGAGACCGAAAGCACGGTGGAGGTATCCCCCACGATACGACTGCGGAGGACGCTGGCGGAGGCTGATTCGTAGACGAAGACGACGCGTTGCGTCGCGTTAAAAGCGTTGACGCCGATGATCCGGGATCCATCGCGGGTGGCGATGAGTTGGCTGCGATTGGCGAGGAAGACGCGACCCGCGAGGGGGGGGAGCGTGGGCGGCAGCGGCGGAGGGGTGGCAACAGGAACGGTGCTCAAATTCCGGGTAGTGTCAGCGACGCCTGGATCGAAAACGAGAAGGGTGTTGAGAAGGTTGTTCTGGCCAGAGCCGATGGTGGTGATGAGCACGCGATCGTCCGAGCCAACAGCGACGCCTTCCGGCTTGGCGGGAAGGGAGACTTTACGGATGACAGCGGGAGGGGAAAGGCGGGTGTCGATGACGTTGAGCGAGGATCCGTCATGGCAGGTGACGTAGAGGGTATCGCCATTGCGAGAGAGGGCGGCGGCCAGGGGGAGGGCATCGGTAAGGACCGAGGAAAGTACGCGCCGTTGCGCGACGGAGAAAATGTCGACGCGGTTGAAAGGGGCGGGGCGGACAAGGTACAACAAGCCACGGGCATCGTCGAGCACAAGGTCGCTGGCACCGCCGGTGATGCTATTGACCGTGCCTAGCGTCGCGGCGCTGGAATTCGCCGAGAACAAGAAAACAAAGCCAGTTAGGGCGAGAAAGAGTCGGACTAGGGGCATGGAATCCTCAACTATAACCCGTTAGGGGCTCCAAAGTTTCGCGATTCCGAATTCACTTCATCAGGGCGAGGACGTTTCCGGTTTCGCGGAGGAGGTCAAGTCGGGCGCGATCGAGGCCATAGCGGGTGTCGAAAAGGGCGATCCACTTTTCACTCTCCTGCAGGCGGGCCTCCTCGAGTTGCTTCAGAGCGGCGCGGCCTTCCTCATAGAGAGCGAGAAGAACCGACACTTGGTCGCGGGCGACTTCGAGATCGAGTTTGGCGACTTCGGTTGCGAGTTGCTGCTGGGCGACGATCTGCCAAGCGCGTCGGGCGCCGACCGCGATACGAGCCCGGGCGACGGAGACCTGGGAGCGGAGGCCCACGATTTCCGTTGAAGCGATGTCCTTCTGGGCACGGGCGGCGAGAGAGGGGAGCACCGGGATGCGGAACGACATGCCGAGTTGGCCGTTGTTGGCATCGAAACGATTGAAGAATTTGTCGTAGTTATTGAAGCGGGCGAAGCGGCCGTATTGAGCAACGAGGTCGACGGTAGGCAGGCGTTGGGCATCGAAGCTCTTCATTTCCCAGCTTTTGGCTTTGAGTTGGGAGTCGAGGCGCTGTAGCTCGCGAGAGTTGCGGAGGGCGTTGAGGACGGCATCGGTTTCGGTATCGCTCACGACAGGGACGGCACGCTCGGCTTCGACGGGTTGGACGCGGTCTTCCGGGGGGAAGCCGAGGAGCAGGGCGAGATCGGTTTCGGCGGCTTCCCTGTCAAATTGGAGACGTTGGAGGCGTTGGCGGGCTTGGGCGAGTTTGAGGCGGGCGCGCTTTTCTTCGAGCGGCAGTTCTCTGCCCTCTTCGATGAGGACGACAGTGTTAGCCCGGGAGCGTTCAAAGTTGATGATCTGTTGTTCGATCGCCTTGATCGCTTCGGCAATACGGCCGGCTTCGACGTAGAGGGTGGCGGCGCGGTAGGCGACCGCTTCGCGGCGCTCCTCGGTGCCGATTTTGGTTGTGCGCTCCTGTTCGCGACTTTTTTCGAGGAGCAGCTTTTGGGGACGATTATAGAGACTGGCGGTGGCGCGGGCTTCGACGATGGAAGGGGCGGAGCCTTCGATGCTCATGGGGAAGCCGCTCGAGTAGGCGAGGCCGCTGCCGACGATAACCCTCGGCACGAAGGGGTCGCGAGCAGCGCGGATGGCGTCAGCGGCTTTGCGTTCTTCCAACCGGGCCAGCGCGACGTCGGGATTTTGCGCCATCGCCGTTTCCAGGACAACTTTCAGCTTCATGGGGCGGACTTCGGCGAAGGCCGCGGTGACGACGAGGAATCCGAAAAGTAAGCGCATGATTATCTGAGACTGAGGCCGCCATCGACGGCCATGATCTGACCGGTGACGTAGTTGGAAGCAGACAGGAAGTAGACGACAGCGTCGGCGATTTCGTCGCCGGTACCGACGCGCGCGGCGGGGGTGGCACGGACCATGCCGGCCATTTCGTCGCTCCATTCGCCGAAGGGGATGACGCCGGGGGCGACCGAGTTGACCGTGATTTCGGGCGCGAAACTCTTGGCGAGGGCCTTCGTGAGCATGATGACGCCGGCTTTGGAGGCGCAGTAGTGGGCGTGGTCGGACCAGGGGCGGAGACCGCCGAGCGAGCTCATATTAACGATGCGGCCGCCGCCCTGGGCCTTCATGCGGCGGCCGGCTTCGCGGCAACAGAAGAACGTGGCTTTGAGGTTGACGTCGTGAATCAAGTCCCAATCGGCTTCGGTAACATCGAGGGGGTTGCACTTGGTGAAGCGGGCGGCGTTGTTGACGAGGCCGTCGAGGCGACCGAGTCGGTGGTCGATGTCGGCGAACATGGCTTCGATTGCGACGACCTTCGTGAGGTCGGCGCGGAAGAGTTCGGCACCATTGCAGTCTGCCGCGGTTTGCTCGGCTTCGGCACGGGAAGAGCGATAGTGGATGGCAACACGGGCCCCTTCACGGGCGAGGCGAAGGGCAATAGCGCGGCCGACGCGTTTGGCGGCGCCGGTGACGAGGATAACTTTTCCATCAAGACTAGGCAGTGGGCTCTCCATGGACCTCTACGTCCGCTTCTTCTATCGTATGCTTTGGGATGGACGGCTCCGGGAGGCGATCGGTTGCGTTGGCCCACATCCAGTAGAAAGCGGTGAGCGAACTGAGGAGGCCACTGCCGACACCGATCCAGCGGGTTTCGACGCGATCGGAGGCGAGGCCAGCGCCGGTCATCGAGAGCATCATGACGCCCCAGACGAGGGTTTCGAGCGTCGCGAACACCCGGCCACGGTACTCGTCGCTCGTGTGGCGGAGCAGAAGAGTCATGTTAAGCACCGAACTGACGGCGACGGCGGCGCGGGAGAGAGCAAGGAAGAAGAGGGCCCAGCCGTAGCTGGTCATGAGGCTAAACAGAACATAGGCGGCGCCGTGGAGGAGGTAGACAATCGCAATAGTCCGTTTATAGGCCGTGTAGCTCAGGCGGGCCATGATGCGATGGCCAAAGAACCCACCAACAACGAGCCCGAGACCGGCGACGCCCCACAGTTCCCCTATACCGGCGGCACCGCGATGGAAGACCCGTTCGCCAAATAACGAAAACAGAACCTGGGCCGCGCCGCCGCCGCCGGCCCAGCCGACGCCGACCATCATCAGCGCGAACACAAGCGGGATCGATCGGATGTAGCGGAGCCCTTCGACGTATTCGTGCCAAGGCTTCATGACCTTGGTTTCCTGGAGCGAGACCTCGCGGCGGGTCGTGAATTCGCCGCAGAGCTGGCTGACGCTCCAGGCGGAAAACAGGAACGACAGGGCGTTCAAGAAGAAGGCGGCTTCGTAGCCGTAGAGGGCCGCGCTGGTACCGCCGAGAAAGGACCCGATCGCGGTGGTGGTCCACTGCGTGGTCTGGGTCATCGTGTTCGCGGTATGGAGCTCTTCCTGTGTGACGATGGCGGGCAGGATAGCGGAACGACCGCTCGTGAAGAACGGCGAGGCACCCATGAGGAGCGCGCTGAGAAGATAAACAAGCCACGTCCGATCGGCCGGAATCGCAAACATGAAAAGGATAGCGATGGCGGCGCGGAAGAGGTCGCTCCAGAGCATGAGCTTGCGGCGATCGAAACGATCGAGCGAGACGCCGGCAAGCGGTCCGGCCAGGAGCATGGGAATGGCTCGCGCCAGCATGACGCCGCTGACGGCGAAGCCGGAGTTCGTGTTTTGCAGCACGAGGCTGAAGACGGCGATAGTGTTGAAATGGTCGCCGATCTCGCTGACGACTTGTCCTAGCCAGAGGTTTCGGTAGTTCCGATTGCGCGCCAGGAGCTTGCCGAAACCGGCCATGTCAGCCGCGCTCCGTCAGGAAGACTCCGGCGAGGACGAGGCTCCCCCCGCCCACCATCGCGGCCGTGATGGGTTCGTCGAGCATGGGCACGGCGAGGAGCGAGGCGACAACAGGCTGGAGATAGGCGAAGGCGGAGATGCGGGAGGCGGCGAGGCGGTTGAGGGCGTAGTAGAAAAAGACGTAGCAGATGGTGGACGAAATGACCGTCATGTAGAAAAAAGCGAGCCAGGCTTTGGTGCTGAGCAAGCTGTAATCAAAAGACAGGACGGCGGAGTAAGTGAACGGGAACAGCGTCAACGCGCCGGCCGCGTAACTGAAGGCGATGATGGGAATGGCGCCGTGTTGGCGGGTGGCGCGTTTGCCGAAAACCGTGTAAATGGCAAAACTCGCGCTGGCCCCGACAATGAACAAATCTCCCATTAATGACGACGCTTGGGTGGAAGCGCTGTGTCCGTTTTGCAGCAGGACGACCCCACCGATCGCGACCGTGAGGCCAGCGATTTTCCAGGGGGTGATCTTTTCCTCGCCGACGAAGGCGGCGAGGAAAAGAACAAGGATGGGAGTAAGGCTGATGACGAGCGCGGCATGGCCGGCGGAGG
>CANNLB010000223.1 GCA_947505565.1 Acidobacteriota bacterium
CGCCAGCATTGCCCGTCTCCGCTTCACCGGCAGGCCAAGACTAACATGCATTTTTCAACGACCCGGGCAAAAGGGGACATTTCTACTTTGCCAGCAGGGGGACATTTCTACTTTGCCTTGACAGAAGCGTCACGCATGCTTGCCGAAAGGACACGGTTAATATACAGTTTATGGACCCGGGAAACCCGGAACGTACCGCCAAGTCTAATAGGAGAACCAGAGATGCCAGGTGGACATTGCGTTTCCATACGCTTGCTTGCAATCCTTTTTTTGATCTTCGCGACGCAAAGCGTTTTTGCGCAGAACACCGCCACGATTGTCGGAACTATCTTCGACTCGACGAAAGCTTCGATCTCCGGTGCATCGGTCACCGCGACGAACGTCGAGACGGGCATCGCGCGCACCGCGACGGCCGACGCCAAGGGCGATTTCCTTTTTGTTCAGCTTCCGGTCGGTACCTATATTGTGAAGACCACGGCGGCGGGTTTTAAAGAATCGATCCAGACGGGCGTGCTCCTGCAGGTGAACGAAAACCGGCGGGTCGACTTTTCGCTGCAATTGGGACAGGTGACTGACCGGATTGAGGTGCAGGCGCAGGCGGCCCAGGTGGAGACGCGGAGCGGAGTGATCGGCGAAGTGATCGACTCCAAGCGCATTGCGGAGTTGCCGCTCAATGGGCGCAACGCGATTTCGCTGCAATTGCTGGTGCCCGGGGTGGGTCGGCGGGGCGGGCGCGATCAACAGCAGAACGAGACGATTTCGGTGAACGGTTCGGCCTTTCGCGGCAATAACTATGCCCTGGACGGCGGAGACAATCACGATCCGTTCTTCAACACGCCGGCGCCGTTTCCGAACCCCGACGCCCTGCAGGAGTTTTCGATTGAAACCAACGGCTATGGCGCCGACAAAGGGCGCAACGCGGGGGTGTTCGTGAGCGCGGTGACCAAGTCCGGCACCAACGCCTTCCACGGCACGGCGTTTGAGTACTTACGCAACGAGAAGTTGAATGCACGCGATTTCTTTGCGGTTGATGTTCCGCCGTTCAAACGAAACCAATACGGAGGAACGATCGGGGGACGGATTATCCGGGACCGCACGTTCTTCTTCGCTTCCTACCAGGGGACGCGAGAGCGCAGCGCACCGGGCACGACGAGCGCGATCGTGCCGACGCCGGCCATGCGGCGGGGTGACTTTTCAGCCTTGGGCAGGGCGATTCGCGATCCGAGCGGGGGAAACTTTCCGGGGGGCGTGATTCCGGCGAGTCGCGTCTACCAGCCGGCGATCAAGTTTTTGGACACGTTCGTACCGCTGCCGAATCGGGAGAACGGGCAGTTGAGCAGCATCAGCGCGCAATCCAACGACGACGAGCAAATCGTGGGCAAGGTGGATCATCAACTCAACGCGGCGCACCGGTTGAGCTTCCGTTTGCTTTGGAACGACAATACGACCAAGCAGGCCGTGGGGACAATTCCAAATCTACTGGCGAACATCCCTTACAAGAACTGGAACGGCACGGCCAGCGATACGTGGATCATGAGTCCGCGGGCGGTAAACGCGTTGACGGTGACGGTGCAGAATATTGAACGGAACCAGAGTGCGATTACGCCGGGGAACGTCGGCTGGCGGGACTTTGGCACGGGTATCGTGCGGGCGCACCGCGAAGATACGGTGGCCGCCACGGATACGAACGTGATCGGCTACTGGCAGGCGTTTACGCGCCATCCGCTCTACCAGCAGCGCTATTTTTACCACGTGCGGAATGACACCTCGATCACGCTGGGCGGACATTTGATCAAGCTGGGCGGGGAGTGGCGGTATGACGAGGTGGACCGCCGCGAGCGTTTCCAGGGCGACCCGGCGATTACGTTCCGTGGTCAGATTACCGGCGATGCGATGGCGGACTTCATGGTGGGGCGGCCGGACTCGATCAACCAGAACTCGGGTGCGGAAAGCTATCCGATGGGTAAGGAGCTGAGCGCGTTTGTGAACGACGATTGGAAAATGAACCGGCGGCTTACGATCAATCTGGGCCTGCGCTGGGATCCTTTCCTGCCGCCCCCGGACAGGCGGGGCACGGGAGCGATGTACGTTCCGGGTGCCCAGTCTCAGTATTTTCCGCGGGCCCCGCTGGGCCTAGTGTATTGGGGGCAGGATGCCGCGGTGCCGAAGAAATATGGCTTCGGAAACCTTTGGAACAACTGGTCGCCGCGGATCGGCTTCGCGTGGGACCCCACCGGGAGCGGGAAATCCAGTGTTCGCGGTGGGTACGGGGTGTTCTATGGTGCTCGCTCACTGCAGAACCTAGGCGGTGGGGGCCCGGGCTTTGTGCAGGCGACGAACATGAATCCGGTGCCGGGTGGAATGGCGAACCCGTACCAGTCGATCGGTGGGAATCCTTACCCGTTCGATCCACCGAGTACGAGCGCGGAACGCGCAGCGCTTCAATTCGTCCGTCCCGTGGCGCCGGGTGGCTGGGATTTGGCGTTTCGGAATGCTTTGATCCAGCAATGGAACTTTAGCGCGCAGAGGCAGATCGCGCAAAGTTGGATCGTTTCCGCGGCGTACGTGGCCAGTAAGGGCAATCGGGTGGAGACCACACGACAGGTGAACCCGGGGATTTTCGGGCGTCCGGGCAATTTGCAGCAACGGCGGGTGAATCCAGAGTTCGCGGGTATTGGACTATCGAGTTCGGAGGGCAATTACACCTATCACTCGATGCAGTTGTCGGTGAACCGGCGCCTGAGCGCGGGTCTGACGGTGATGGCCAGCTACACGTGGGCGCGGAATATCGACAATTTGAGCACTCCCCAGGATGGAGCGGACTTCCGGCGGGACAAGGCGATTTCGGATAACAACATCGACCACCGTTTCGTGGGCAGCTTCGTTTGGGCGCTGCCGCGGTTCCGGACTAAGAACGCCCTGCGGTTCCTGCTCGACGGATGGGACGTGAATGGGATCGTGTCGCTCGAGAGCGGCCTGTGGTTCAACCCGGTGAGCGGTCGGGACAATTCGGGCACAGGCAACAACCAGGACCGGCCAGACCTGATCGGCAATCCGCGCCTGGAGACGAGCCGCCCGCGCGGTGAACAGGTGCAACGCTATTTTAACGCGGGGGCCTTTACGCAGAACGCGGCGGGGACGCTGGGCAACGTGGGCCGCAACATGCTGGAGGGGCCTGGGGAGGTGAACGTGGATCTTGGTCTCGTGAAGACGTTCGCGGTGACGGAGTCGCACCGGATTCGGTTCCGCGCCGAATCGTTCAACGCGCTAAATAAGACGAATCTGAATAATCCGAACGCAAACCTGTTGGCGCCGGCCGTCGGTCGCATCACGGGAGCGGGGGCACCGAGGGTGTTCCAATTGGCGCTTCGGTACGAGTTTTAAATATGAGAATTACGCGTCGCGCCTTTGTGGCGGGGACGGTGGCAGCCGGTCCCGCGGTTTTGTTTGCCAGTCGCTGGAGCGGCTCGCGGATTTGGATTGGTCCCGAGTACTGGGCGAATCCGCTGCCGGATTGGAGCATGGAGAACGGAGCGGTGGTGGCGGATGCCGCCGAGAACCGGACGCTTCATTTGCTCACCCATCAGGTGGTGTCGAACGGATCCGGCTCGTTTACGATGGCGGTGAAGATGACGCCGCCGGCGGAGTTAGGGAAGACCTACGCGGGATTCCGTTTCGGCATTCGGGGGCAGCTCGACGACTATCGTCACGCGTTGATCTCGGCCACGGAGTGGGTGGACGCCACGTTGCGGGCCGACGGGAAGTTGGTGTTGGACGGGGTGGAGAGTGCCGGTCAGGTGCCGCTGGGCGGGGAGATTTTGCTGCAACTCAACGTGAAGGCCGATGGCGAGAGTGAGTTGCGGGTTGGTGAGGTGAGCGTTCGGGGCAAGCTGGCGCGTGCGAGGCTGACGGGGAACGTCGCGTTGCTGGCGGGGTCGCCGGAGGCGGCGGGGAAAGGCAACCGCTGGCGATTCCGCACGTGGTCGGCGGAGGGCACTCTGTTGGCGCATCGGCCGGAACAGACTTTCGGCCCGATCCTATGGACGCAATATACGCTGAGCCGTGGGGTGGTGAAGCTGACGGCGTTGTTTCCGCCGGTGGGGGCGTCCGATTCTCGTCAGGCGCAACTGGAGATTCGCCGGGACGGAAAGTGGCAGCGGGCGGGAACGGCTTCGATCGATGCGCTCTCGCGGACGGCGACGTTTCGGATGGAGAAGTGGGACGCGACGAAGGCGACCGAGTACCGGGTGCTTTATCGCTGGCAAAACGCACGTCACGAGTGGGCGGGGGTGATCCGGTCGGAGCCCGCGGGCGGGGCTCTGAAACTGGGCGTTTTTTCTTGCGACAACGGGTATGCGTTCCCGCTGCCGCGATTGACTTCGAACGTAGCCATCCACGATCCTGATTTGCTGTTCTTCGCGGGGGATCAGATCTATGAGAGCTATGGCGGATTTGGATTCTCGCGCGAGCCCGCGGAGTTGGCGATGCTCGACTATTTGCGGAAGTTCTGGCAGTTTGGCTGGACTTGGCGAGAGCTGTTGCGGAACCGCCCGGCGGTGGTGATTCCGGATGATCATGACGTGTTTCAGGGCAACATCTGGGGACAGGGGGGACGCAAGATTCCGAAGGGCCGGGAGAAGGGGTTCGTTTATGGCGGCTACGTGGAGCCGCCGGAATGGGTGAACGCGGTGCAGCGGACGCAGTGCGCGCATCTGCCGGATCCGGTGGATCCGGCACCGGTGGAGCAGGGCATTACGGTGTACTTTACGGAACTTGACTACGGTGGCGTGAGCTTTGCGATTCTGGAGGACCGAAAGTTTAAGACGGGTCCGGAGTCGGCGTTTCCGAACGGGGTACCAGCGGGCGGGCGACCGGAGGCGCTGGATGTTCCGGGGACGGAGATGTTGGGTCGGCGGCAGGAGGCATTTCTCGAGCGTTGGGCGAAGGACGGCCAAGCGGCTTTGAAGGTGGTGCTGAGCCAGACGGTTCTTTGTAAAGTGACGACGCACGCGGGGCCGAATTTGAATGCGAGTGATCGGGATCTGGATTCGGGAGGATGGCCGCAGTCTGGGCGTCGACGAGCGCTGCTGGCGATTCGGAACGCTGATCCGCTGATGATCCACGGCGACCAGCATCTTGGGGCGCTGGTGCGGCATGGCATCGACGAGTGGGAAGATGGGCCGCTGGCGTTTATGGTGCCGGGGACTGCGAACGGATTTCCGCGGGCGTGGTGGCCGGAGGAGGAAAAGGCGGACGGCCGCTATGTCGACTCGTTTGGGAACCGGATGACGGTTTTGGGTATTGCGAATCCGGAGCGGGGCAGCAATCTACTGCGGAGGAATCGGACGGCTCCGGAGGAGTTGGCGCACCGGAAGGGGTCGGGGTATGGGATTGTGCGGTTCAATGTGGCGGAGAAGACGGCGGTGCTAGAGATGTGGCGGTACGGCTTCGACGCGCTTAAGCCGAAGCAGGGCGATCAGTTTGCGGGGTTTCCGCAGACTTGGAAGCCGGGGCGGCGGCGGTAGGAGAATGGTGGCGGCATTGCGGTGGCGCTGGCGTGCTCGCGCTCGTTTCGTGCTGGACCAAGTCCTCACTGAATCGCTGTGTCGATGGAAGCCAAGACGCCGTATGGCCCGAAAACTCGATCTATCTGAAACAGCGGGAGATAATCCCTGGCGTCGTCGATAATGAGACGACCCGATGTCAAAGTGCCTGGACCCGTTCCGTTTCCTG
>CANNLB010000224.1 GCA_947505565.1 Acidobacteriota bacterium
CGAGCTGATCGGCATTCCGTATCGGATTACGATCGGCAAGAAGCTGCCGAATGGGATTGTCGAAGTACAGACGCGTCGGGGGCGGACCTCGGCGGATGTGGCGATTTCGGAAGCGGCGGCTCATGTCGCGCAGTTGATTCGCGGGTAGCGGATGCTGCGCGATCAGTACCCGGCGCTGGCTCGGTACACCTATCTGAATACGGCTACTTACGCGGCGCTGTCTCTACGGAGCAGGGCCGCGATGGTGGCTCATCTGGATCGGCGGGACGAGTTAGCGTGTAGCGACTTTCTGAGCTGGTTCGACGATATGGATCGGCTGCGGGAGAAGCTGGGGCGGCTGGTGGGGGCGCGGGGGAGTGACATCGCGTTTGTGAGTTCGGCTTCGGTAGCGATTTCGCAGCTGTTGAACGGGATGAGTTGGGAGCCGGGCGATGAGATCGTGACGCTGGAAAACGAGTTCCCGAATCAGCTTTATTTTCCGGCGGTGCTGGCGGGGCGGGGGGTGAAGTTTGTGGAGTCGTCGTGGGAGAAGTTGCAGGAGAATATCACAGCCCGGACTCGATTGATTGCGGTGAGTCAGGTGAGTTACTCGACGGGGTTTCGGCCTCCACTGGAGAGATTAGACCGGCGCGACGCCCTGCTGTATGTGGACGCGACGCAGTGCCTGGGGGCGCTGACGTTTGACTGGGCCGCGATTCGGCCGGACATGGTGGCTGTGAATGGTTACAAGTGGATGCTGGCTCCGAACGGGGCGGCGTTTTTTGCGATTACTCCGGAGTTGCGGGCGCGATTGGCACCGCAGGTGGTGGGGTGGCGCTCGCATTTCGATTGGCGGAACGTGAACAACTTGCATGCGGGGGCGCCGGTGTTCGCGGACGCGGCGGAGCGATACGAGGGCGGGATGGTAGATTTCCCGAGCTTATATGCGTTGGAAGCCTCGGTGGATACGTTCTTCGAGTTGGGCCCAAAGACGATTGAGGCCCACGTGATGGAGTTGACCGCGACGTTGCGCGAGGCGCTGCGCCGAATTCCGGGTACGACTTTATACAGCGACGAGTTTCCTGCAACGGCACCGAGCCCGATTACGAGCGTGCATTTCGCGGATCGGGATGTGGCTGCGTTGTCGAATCGACTGAAGACCGAGCACCGGATTCTGACTTCGACGCGGTGCGGCCGATTGCGCTTGTCGTTGCATTTCTACAACGACGAGAACGATATCGACCGCTTGTTGAGCGTGCTATAGGCCGTAGGCGGTGATCGCGTTTTTCGACAGGATCTGTTCCTGCTCGGCGGTGGAGTAGCGCTTGATCGTCTCTTTGATGAGTTCGACCCAGGGCTTGTATTGACCGGCGACGAGCATGACTGGCCAGTCGGAGCCGAACATGAGGCGTTTGGGGCCGAAGGCCTGGAGGGCGGTGTCGAGATAAGGGGCGAGGTCGGCGGAGGTCCACTTTTTATGGTCTGCTTCGGTGATCATGCCGGAAATTTTGCAGTAGACGTTGGGGCGCTTGCCAAGGGCGATCATGTCTTCGCGCCAAGGGGAGAGGATGCGCTCCTTGATCTTCGGCTTGGCGATGTGATCGAGGATGAACATCTGGTTCGGGTGCTGGTCGACGAACTTGATGGAGGGCTTGAGCTGGCGTTCGAAGATTAGGATGTCGTAGCGGAGTTTGTATTTGAGCAGTTTTTTGATGCCGGCGTTGAAGTCGGGCCGAAGGATGTAGTTGTCGTCGGGTTCGCCTTGGATGACGTGGCGGACGCCTTTGAATTTCTTGTGGGCCGAAAGGCGTTCGAGGTGCTTTTCGACGTCCTTTTCGGTGAGGGGAACCCAACCGACGACACCGCGGAGGAAGTCGTGTTTTTCGGCCATCGACAGAAGCCAGTCGGACTCTTCGACGATGGTTCTGGCTTGAACGGAGACGGCGCCGGAGACGCCGGCTTCGTCGAGGGTTTTTTTCAGATCGGCGGGTAGGAAGTCGCGACGAATCATTTTCATGTCGTCGCCGATCCAGCCGTACTCGGCGGTCGAATACTTCCAAAAGTGGTGATGTGTATCGATAATGGTCATGAGACTTGAGCTTTGGCGGCGGCGCGTTTTTTTTCTGCTTCGCGTTCGGCCAGAATGCGTTTCCAGTCTTCGAGGATCGTTGCGGTGGCGGTCGTCCCGAAGCGGTCGCAGCCTGCATTGTATACCTCAAACGCGCGATCGAGGGCGCTGACTCCGCCAGCTGCCTTCATTTTAACGCGATCCTTGAGGATCGACTTCATGAGAGCGAGGTCGGGGAGGGTGTAGCCGGAGGGTCCGAAGCAGGTGGAGGTTTCGGCGTAATCGACGTCGCAACGTTTGCAGATGCGGCAGAGAATCACCTTCAAATCTTCGGCGAGATACCCATTTTCGAAGATGACTTTGCAGAGAGCTCCGGCTTGGTGACAGCTTTCGCTCATCTGGAGGATTTCGGTTTCGATGTGTTGGAACTGGCGGGAGATCAGCTTCCCCGGGCTAACGACGATGGCGATTTCTTTGGCTCCGCGGCGGAGGAGGTCGCGGCCTTCGTAGAGCTTGGTGGCGGTGTTGGCGGAGCCGTGGGGAAAGCCGGCGACACTGGCGACGGCGACGCCGGAGCCATCGAGAATGCGGACGGCGAGGTCAACGTCGCAGGGGCGGACGACGGCGGCGGCGATCTGATACTCACGGGCGAGCCAGAGGCCGGTGGAGACCTCGTCTTCCGCGAGGTCGGGCCGGGTTAGTGAGTGCTCAGTGAGGCGTGCGAGGTCCTCGTAGGTTTCTAGCGCGGGCCGGGCTTCTTCGATGTTCTGATCCATAACGTTCCCCATTCTTGCAGATTTCTTCGGCCTTTCGGAGACCCCGCGAACCAATCTTCGTGGTGGAAGTTGCCGAAGTTTCCGTTGCCGCGTTCTTTCTCGTCGAGGTCGCCGAGGGCGAGGTTGAGGCCCATGGGGCGGTCGCCGAGTTGCGCGGAATAGAACTGACCGGGGGCTACTTCGAGGCAGGGGTCGAAGCTGATGGCCCATTCGATGATGTAGCCTTTGCCGCCGGGCTTGGGTTTGGCGGCGCAGTCCATGGCGTGGGTTTGGATCCAGCGTTGGTAGCTGGTCCAGGCGGCGAGTTGGGAGCGGGGTTCGCCTTCCATGAGACCGCCGGTGCCGAGACCGCCGAGGCGGGATTTGGTGAGATTGCAGACCATCTGCCAGCTTTGGCCATTGCCGGCGGCATTCTCTTGGGGCGTGGCCCAGCGGTTGTTCGCGTTGATGAGGATCTCCATTTCGTCTCCGAACCAGGGGAAGCCGTCGCGGGAGAGTTCGTGGGCTTGGGGGTTGTTATCGGGCAACCAGCGTGGAGTATCGATACCGTAGAGGACGTCGTCGGTAACGTCGAAGGCGAAGTAGAGGCGTGTGCCGTCGTGCTTGACGTAGCCTTTGACGGCGAGATCGGACGGATTGATGACGGGGGAGAAGGTGGAGACCCAGCCGTGGACGCCTTCGAAGGTGCTGGCGTCGGACCACTCACCGGGCCTGAGGACGCCGTCGAGTTGAGGCGTAGTGCCGGGGAAGGCGTCGAGCGCACGCGGATAGTCTCCGGCCCAGCCGATGGTCGCCACAATCAGGTGCAGAAGGTAGCGCATCGGATTATTTTTTCTTTCGATTTATCGTGGCGGGCGCGGCGGTGCTGAGCGCCCGCAATTCCGTGCGTGCTTTGGCGGAGTTTTCATGTGCGGGGTACTTTTTGATCAAGGCTTCGAACTCCTTCCGGCCTTCGGCTTTATAGCCGCTCTTGACGAGTGCACGGCCTTTGAGGAGGAGGGCGTCCGGGGTTTTCGAGTTGTCCGGATAGGCTTCGAGGAGCTTGTCGAAAGCGGCGAGGCAGGCGGTGTAATCGCCGCGGAGGTACTCTATTTCGCCGATGTAGTATTGGGCGTTGGGGGCGAGATCGGTGCTGCCGAAGTACTTCAAGTAATCGAGGAACTGGGCGATGGCGAGGTCGGCGTTGCCGGAGGTGCGGTCTCGCATGGCGGCGGTATAGAGTTGCTCGGCAGAGACGCCTGGGGGCGGGCCACTGGCTTGGGGACTGGCGGGAGCGGAGCCCGGGGGCGGAGCAGGGGGGGCGCTGAGGGTGCGAATCGCACTGGACAGGTCAGCGACTTGGTTTTGAAGTTTGCCGACGCGGGAGGTAAGGTCGGCCATGGACTCGCGGACGCTGGAAAAATCGTTCGACATCTGGTCGACTTTGGAGCCGAGACCGGCGACGGGGACGACCAGGTTTTTCTCCTGATCTTTGAGTTTGTCGCGGAGGCTGGCTTCGAGGACGGCGGTGGCGGTGCTGGCCTTGTTGGCGACTTCTAAAGTCTGTTGCAAGAGCACCTGAATGCCGGCGAGCTTTTCATCCTGGGAGCGCTGCAGGGAGCGCAACTGATCCTGCATTTGTAGGATGTCGCGCTGCATTTCCATCATCTCTTTCTTCTGCCCGTAAACGGCAGGTAGGGCGACTAGAACGAGCAGGACAAAACGAAGAATAAAGTTCATAACCATTCGCGTATAGAAAACCGGGGACGGATGCTGCCATCCGCCCCCGGTTGTTGGTGATTGTTAGAGCTACTGCGCCACGAAGTGCGACCGACGATTCTTCGACCAGCAGCCTTCGCTGCTGTCGGTGCAAGACGGCCGTTCTTTGCCATAGGAGATGGTGCGGAGACGGTCAGCCGAGACGCCGAGTTGGGTCAAGAAGTCCTTGGTTGCGGTGGCACGCCGATCGCCGAGGCCGAGGTTGTATTCGGCAGAACCACGCTCGTCGCAATGGCCCTCGATCGTCAGGGTGTTGTTCGGGAATTTGCCGAAGATGGCCTTCAGCGCGTCCGCGTTTTTGGTTAACGTCGCACGGGAGTCTTCCCGGACGTCGCTCTTGTCGTAGTCGAAGTAGATGTCCTGGATCAGCTTGGAAACCATGCTGCCGAAGTCATCGGATGGTGTCGGGGTGGACGGCGGAGCGACAACCGCGGGAGCGGTGACTTTGACCGTTACGGTTTCGGTGCTGGTGCCGCCTTCATTGGTGGCGGACAGGGTATAGCTGGTCGTCGAAGACGGGAACACCGAGCGGTTGCCCGCCGGGGTGACGGTGCCGAGGCCCTGGTTGATCGACACGGACTGGGCGCCGGTAACTTCCCATTTCAGTACCGCGGCTTGACCACGTTCGATGGTCGACGGTTCCACGGTGAAGAAGACTACCATCGGCTTCTTTACGGGTGCCTTGGCAGTCGGCGCGACTGCGGCAGGTGCGGCCGGAGGAGGTGGTACGCCCACCTTCTTTCGACAACCCGCCGCAAAAAACGACAGTGTAAGAGCGAGTGCGAGTGCACTAGCGCGTTTGGTGTTCATCCTAAAAATTGCCTCCTCGATTCTGCTGCGATGCGGTTTTGTTAAAGCTGTAAATTTTTTTTCGCCAGTTTACTTGGTCCAAACCGGCTTTTCATTCACGCCGGCAGAGGTTAACTGCCTGAGCTGTGTTCCGTCGGCGAGCATCGACCAGATCTGCGTCGACCCGCCACGGTTGGACGATATCACGATATGCCGCCCGTCGGGAGCCCAGCTCGGGTTTTCATTCCGGCCAGCCCCTTGCGTGAGTTGCACATAGTCTCTCGTCGCTACATCCATTATGAATATATTCCAATTCCCCGGTGAGTACCCTCTGGTCCAAGCGAAGGCCATGTGTGACCCC
>CANNLB010000225.1 GCA_947505565.1 Acidobacteriota bacterium
TTCAGGTCGATCTCATAGTCGTGCCGCGCGCCCAGCCGGTCCCGCGACGATTGCCGATTCTGACTCATCATGATCACCGGCGCCTGAATCGCCGCCACGCAGCTTAAAACCAAGTTCAACAGAATGAACGGATACACATCAAACGGCACCGCCTCGGTCACCCTGATGCCAATCTAAAGCCCCATCGAACCCCAAAAAATCTCCAAAACTTCCAACTTCCTCCGAACGAAGCAACGTGATCCGCCACCCGTTCCCCAAGCATAAGTTGTCCGGTATACCCCGATCCACGTCCCGCGCAATCGTGTTCTGACTCAGCAGCGCCGGCACCACCGCCCGCTCCCGGTTGTCCCGCTCTTGAATTTGCGCAATTAACTTGTTCGTTTCCGTACCCCATCTTCCTCCAGACCAGATAACCTAGGGGGGTGTCCGCTCATTCCCCCTCTAAAGTCGGCCTCGCCGCGCTCTCTCTCGGAACCCTCGGCGTAGTCTTCGGCGACATTGGCACCAGCCCCCTCTACACCCTCAAAGAGTGTCTCCACTCCGCCGGCGGAACCCATCCCACCCAGTCCGACCTCTACGGCGTCCTCTCCCTCATCTTCTGGGCCCTCGTCCTGGTCGTCAGCGTCAAATATCTCGCCTTCATCATGAAGGCTGATAACAAAGGCGAAGGCGGCATCTTTGCCCTTCTCGCCCTCGTTCCGGAAAACCTCCGCACCGCCAAGCCCGGCCGCGTCACCGTCGTCGCTCTCATCGCCATCATGGGTGCCGCATTGCTCTACGGCGACGGCGTCATCACTCCCGCCATCTCCGTCCTCAGTGCCACCGAAGGCCTCGCCATCGCCTTCCCGGAAGCCGCCTCCCTCGTCGTCCCCCTCAGCTGCGCCATCCTCGTCGCCCTCTTCGCCATTCAAAGCCAAGGCACCGGCGCCGTCGGCAAGCTTTTCGGACCCATCATGGTCCTCTGGTTCGTCACGATTGGCGCCCTCGGGACCTATCACCTCTCCTTCAATCCCGAAATTCTCTGGGCCCTCTCTCCTCATTACGCTTGGAACTACTTCGCCCATCATGGCTGGCCCGGCCTCCACATTCTCGCCTCCGTCGTCCTCGCCGTCACCGGAGGCGAGGCGCTCTACGCCGACATGGGCCACTTCGGAATAAAGCCCATCCGTCTCGCCTGGCTCGCTCTGGTCCTACCCGCTCTCGTACTCTGTTACTTCGGCCAGGGTGCCCATGTCCTCCGCGATCCGCGTGCCATGGCCAACCCCTTCTTCTCCCTCGTCCCCGCCGGCCCCGCCACGCTCGCCCTAGTCATCCTTTCCAGCCTCGCCGCCATCATCGCCTCCCAGGCCCTCATCTCCGGAGCCTTCTCCCTCACCCGCTCGGCCATGCAACTCGGCTTCTTCCCCCGCGTTCGCGTCCTCCACACCGCCCACGATGTCGAAGGCCAAATCTATATCCCCATCATCAACTTCTTCCTTGGACTCGGCTCCGTGCTGCTCGTCCTGTTCTTCCGCGAATCCCCCCGTCTCGCCGCCGCCTATGGCATCGCCGTCGCTGGCACCATGCTGCTTACCTCCATCCTCTTCTTCCTCGTCGTCCGCCGCACCTGGGCTTGGCCCACCGGCCGAGCCGTCGCTGTCCTCGGCCTCTTCCTTTCCTTCGATATCCCCTTCCTCGCCGCTAACCTCGGTAAGTTCATGGACGGTGGCTATATTCCCGTTCTCCTCGGTGCCGCCGTCCTCACCATCATGGTCATCTGGAACCGCGGGCGCACGCTTCTCTGGTTTCGCAATACCCGCCGCTTTCGCTCCGCCCAAGCCGCCCAAGCCTGTGTCGATTCCAACCTCGCCGCCCGCGTCCCTGGCACCGCTGTCTTCCTCTCCTCCAGCCAGGACGTCCTCCCCCTCCCCCTCATTCGCCACGTCGAACGCAGCCACTCCCTACACGAAACCGTGATCCTCCTCACCATCCGCACCGTCGGCCAACCCACCGTCGCCCCAGCCGACCGCTACTCTACCCTCAAATTGGACCGCGGCTTCTACCGCGTCATCATCTCGTTCGGCTTCATGGAAGATCCCAACGTCATGCCCATTCTTCGCGCCGCCGTCGCCGAAGCTGACATCCCGTTCCCGGACGCCAATGTCACCTACTACCTCGGCCGCGACAACCTCATCGCCTCTTCCAAAGGCCACATGGGTGCCGTCGCCGAATCCATCTTCTCCTTCCTCCAGAAGAACGCCGTCGCCGCCGACCGCTTCTTCGGCCTTCCCCCCCGCCAAGTCGTCGAACTCGGCACCCAACTCGATCTCTAACCGTTCAACCCGGCTAGGTTATCCCCGAAGATCGCCGCCGCATCAGCCTTCGAGATCCCGATCCGATCCAACACTGCGCTCTGCTCCGCAAATACGCTCTGCACCCAGCCCCGCGGAAAAAAAGACGAGTCCGTTCCGAACAGCAACCGCTTCGTCCCCGCCACTTCCAGCGACCGTCGAAATACCTTTTCCAGGTCCAGATCCCGCTCGTCGTACTTCGTCCAGTTATTCGAACTCGATGTGTCCAGGTATACATTCGGGCAATGGTCCACCACCATCAACGCTTCCCGGAAAAAGCCCGCGCCAAAGTGCGGAATCACAAATCGAAGGCCCAAATAACGGGACGCAATCCCGTGCACATCGATCGGATTCGAAAATCGCATGTCGAACAAGGAAGGCAGTCCCAGCTTCTTGCGAACCCCGACGCTAAGCACCCCGCAATGAACAAACACGTTCGTCCCCGGCCGAGCCGCCAGCAGCTCCCAAAACGCCGCCAACCGCTCATCCGCCACCGAATACCGATGCATCGCCGGAAACAAACACACCGTCCGCAACCCTAAGTCCAGTGCTTTCGCCGTCCGCTCCAACGTGTCCGCCGCCAGCGGATTCACTAGGAAATACCCATAGAATTTCCCGGGCCGATGCCGCAGCGCCCGCGCCACCGATTCCTCGTCACCCGGCATGCTGGCGATCAAAGCGGCCGTATCCACCCCGTGCCGATCCATCTCCCCCACCCAACGCTCTGCCAGTTCCTCCGGTTCTTCCGGTGGCGCTTCCCAACCTAATTTCGCAGTCGCCGCCGTCGGCTCCGCTCCCGTCAACAGCGCGAAAAATCGATGCGAAAAAAAGTGAACATGCGCGTCGCGCACCGCTAATTTGCCCCACGAAGTCTCAATCATGATTTTGATTCCCCTCCGATCCGCTGAACTGCGTGATCCCCGCCGATAGCGCCAACTGCGTCAAACTCGCGACGTTACTCACGTTCAATTTCTTCATCATCGTCTTTCGATAGCTGCGGACAGTCTGCACTCCAAGGTTCAGCATCACCGCAATGTCTTTGCTCGTCTTTCCCTCGGCCACCATCCGAAGAACCTGCAACTCGCGCGGCGACAAACCCTCCAGCAAGGCCGGCAATGGCTTCGATTCCAAATCGCCCCGCTGAATTCGGCTCAACAGCCGATCCGAAACCTGCGGGCTCAAATACGAACCACCCTTGCCCACCGTCCGCAACGCGTCCACCAAGTCGCTATCCGATGCCTTCTTCAATACAAACGCCCGTGCCCCGCTACGGATCGCGCTGACCACCGAATGCTCATCGTCGTACATCGACAATATAACTACCCGAATATCCGGGCAGTATCGCAAAATTTCGGTCGTCGCTTCAATCCCGTTCAAACCCTGCAGACCAATGTCCATCAGCACAATATCCGGCCGCAACTGCTTGGCCATCTGCACAGCGTCCGTTCCGTTGTCGGTCTCTCCCGCCACCGTAAAATCAGAAGTTTGGCGCAAAATCGCCTTGATTCCGTCGCGCATGATTTTATGGTCATCGACCAGGAGTAGGCTAAACGCCATGGAGAGTTAGTTTCACGATTGTACCTTGCCCTGCTGTACTCAGGATCGACATTCCCATCTTAGCGCTCTTGGCCAAATACCGACACTGCAACAGACCCAGCCCATTCAGCTTCTCCTCCAGATCAAAGCCCCGGCCGTCGTCTCGAACCTCGACGACTCCCGCCTGCATGCGGACCTCAATTCGCTGCGCCATCGCATGCTTCAGCGCGTTCTCCAGCAACGCTTCCACGATCCGGTACGCCGCATGCGCCGGTTCATTCGGCCATCGCTCCCCCGGTGTAACCAATAACCGGATCGTCACCCCCACCGCCTTGTCCCGTGCCCGACCCACTAGCTGCTCCAGCGCAAAACCTAATCCCGCCCTTTCCACAACATTCGCATTCAGAGCCTGACTCGCCGCCCGAATTCCACTAATCACATACTCCAGCAGCTTCTGAATTTCGACGACCTGACCACTCTGTTCCGCCGTCAGGTCGCCTCGCAAAACATCCAGGTGCAAACCAATCGCGCTCAACACCTGCCCCGCATCATCATGAAGCATCCGAGCCACTTTCGCTTGTTCGGCCTCGCGCTCGGCGAGCAACCCTAACATCCGTTCTAGGACTGGACGCTCCAACGTTACTTCTTCCGCCCAAACGCCCGACGTGCCGTCACGGCCACATCGGCACCCGTCATCTTGTACTTCACAAGCACCTCCTCCGGCAATCCGCTCTCGGCGTACGTGTCGTTCACTCCATGGAACTCCATTACGCACGGCGACGTCTCCGTCACCACTTGCGCCACCCGAACGCCCAGCCCCGAATCCACCAAGTGCTCCTCCGCCACGACAATGCAACCCGTCTCGGCCGCCGCTTTGGCGATCAGTTCGCGGTCCAATGGCTTCACCGTATGCAGGTCGATCACCCGCACCGAAAGCCCTTCCGCCTCCAGAATCTCAGCCGCCCTTAAACACTCGGCCACCATCAGCCCCGTGCTGATTAGCGTTAAGTCGGTGCCGTCGGTCAACTGAATGCCCTTGCCAATCACGAACTTCTGCTCCGGCCCGTAAATCACCGGGACCTTCACGCGCCCCGCCCGAATGAACACCGCCCCCGGGTGATAAGCCGCCTGCTTCACCAGCGCAAACATCGACGGCTCATCCGCCGGGCTGATCACCGTAAAGCCTGCCAACGAACACGCCAGCGAAAGGTCTTCCACCGACATCTGCGACGGACCATCTTCGCCAATCGAAATACCCGAATGCGTCCCCACAACCTTCAGCGGAATCCCGCTGTAGGCCACGTTCACCCGTAGTTGCTCAAAACCCTTATTCAATACAAAAGCCGAAAATGAAGCCACAAACGCAATCTTGCCGGACGAAGCCAGCCCCGCGCCTATCGACACCATATTCGCTTCCGCAATCCCGCAGGAAAAAAACCGTTCCGGAAACTCCTTCCCAAACAAATGCGTGAAAGTCGACTTTGAAAGATCCGCGTCGCAGACTACGACGTTGTCGTTTTCTTTGCCGAGTTCCACCAGCGCCTTGCCAAACGCCTCGCGCGTCGCCGCGCCCAATTTCAATTCGTACTTGGCAGCCATTAGCCGATCTCCTGCAGGGCCAGTTCAACTTCTTCTTTCGTCGGGGCCACACCGTGATACTTGGGATTGTTCTCCATGAAGCTTACGCCCTTGCCCTTCACCGTATGCGCAATTAAAATCGACGGCTTGCCCTTCGTCGCTTCCGCCTCGGCAAAAGCCGCCTGCAGCGCCACAAAGTCATGTCCATCCACTTCGATCACATGCCAGCCAAACGCCGCCCACTTATCGGCCAGCGGCTCAATGTCCATAATGTCTTT
>CANNLB010000226.1 GCA_947505565.1 Acidobacteriota bacterium
CGGCTTCACGATGTGGGTGGCTGGCGGTGGCTTTAAGGGCGGAATCGCCTACGGCGCCACCGACGATTTCGGGTTCAAAGCAGTCGAGGACCGGGTTTCGATTCACGACCTCCACGCGACCATGCTCCACGCCCTCGGGATCGATCACACGCAGTTGACCTACCGCTACGCCGGCCGCGACTTCCGCCTCACAGACGTCTTTGGCGACGTGGTCAACGGCGTGCTCTCCTAGTAGGTCTAAGGTCTTTTGCCTAGGTAAATCGGTACCTGGGTCCTAAGTTGAAATGAACCGAGCGGTTCATAGACTCGCTTACTCTTGCGTGTTCCCATATTGCATGGTCCAGAGGTGTGTTCAACCCAGCACAATCGTGCACGTGGCTCCCCTGCGAGTGGTGTATCCGCTCCTCGGCCTGCACTACGTCTTGTCGTTTGTCCACGGACTTTCGCAGCAAAACGAGTGGGCGGCCTATCTTGGATTAGAGCTTTTGCTGGGCATCGTTTCGTTGGCCGGGGGCTGGGCGCTTTGGAACCGAGATATAGAAGAGCAGTTTTATCCCGGAGTGACGAAGCTCTTTTGCACCATGATCGTTCTGCATGCCGGTCTGCGACTCGCGTCCGGAGGCGGAGGCGCCCATCTTTCCCCATTAGTTCTGGTTCTGATCGGAGGGGTGTGGTTACTGCCCAAGTGGAAAGAATGGTTCTGCTATCTTGCGCTGCCGATTCTGTTGATTTGGATCGGGATCCCGGCGATTCGTCTTCCGCAGTGGGATCAGCGTGGGGGTACCATCGAACTGACGCTGGCCACCATCGTAATTGGCGCCATGCTGTGGGTTCGGAACAGTAGCGCCCATCCCGAGGTATCTCTGGTGGCCGAAGAGAGTGAAACCGAACAGGCCCGGAAGCAAATGCTGGTCGCGGCGGACGGATCCAACGACGGTTTCTGGTATTGGAGCATCTCGACCGGTCAGTTCACCGTCAATGCGGCGTGGGCGCGACTTCTCGCCTATAAGCCAGACGAAATAACGGACGATATCGAAGAGTGGTGGAGTCGGGTCCACCCCGGCTATCTGGAACAGTTGCAGGCCGATGTCGACGCCCATCTCAAGGGCGGAGGATCCATGTTCTCGAACGAGCATCGGATTCTCCGCAAGGACGGAACCTATCTCTGGGTTTCGGCCCGTGGGAACGCGGTCCGCAACGAGATCGGCCGGGCGATCGCCCTGGCCGGGTCATTACGCGACATGACTTCGGTGATCGATGCCGACCGCAACTCCCGGCACGACTCCTTCCACGATAAGCTGACCGGATTGCCCAACCGCGGCTTTCTGATGGCTCGGCTGAATCAACTCACCGCCCGCCAGACCTCGGCAACCCACCCGACCGCTCTGTTCGCCTTGCTGTTCCTGGACCTGGACCGCTTCAAAATCATCAACGATAGCCTGGGCCACCTGGCCGGGGACCAATTATTGCTCCACGTCGCCGATCGGCTGCGGAACTGCGTTCGACCGATGGACATGGTCAGCCGCTTCGCCGGAGACGAGTTCGCCGTGCTACTCGAACACGTCACCGATACCGATGAGGCGCTGCGGATCGCCCTGCGGATCCGCGATGCGTTAGGTCATCCCTACGATCTGAGCGGCCGGGATGTCCTCAGCGGAGCGAGCGTCGGGGTCGTGATGGGTCATGACCGATCAGCCACCGCGGATGAACTCTTGCACATGGCCGATACGGCGATGTACCACGTCAAGACCAAACAGCGTGGCCAGGTGCAACTGTTCGACGCCAGCATGCAGGCAGCAAATTCGCGGGTCCTGGATCTGAAAAACGGCCTAACCAGAGCGCTGGGCGAGGGCCAGATGCTCGTCCATTATCAGCCCGTCGTCGCGCTCGCAACGGGCCAGATCACTGGTGTGGAGGCGCTCGTCCGCTGGCAGAGAACGGCCGAAGAACTGATCAGCCCGACCGAATTTGTCAAACTTGCCGAAGACTTGGGCATTATGGGTGAGATCGGCGAATGGGTGCTGCGCACCGCCTGCGCGCAGAACGTCGATTGGATCCGACAAGGTCTGGCACCCACCTTGATGTCGGTCCATCTATCGCCGCGGCAGTTGCAGAATCCGCATTTCGCCGACCTAGTGGCGGAGATTCTGCGCCAGACGGGCATGTCGCCACAACGGCTCGAACTAGAACTGAAAGAGAGCACCATGCTCCAAGCACTCGAGCGGACTCCGCAGGTGCTCGCCAACTTGGCCGGGCAAGGGATCCGCTTTTCTATCGACGATTTTGGGGCGGGGCTTTCCTCCTTGAGCCACCTGCGGAAGTTCACCTTCCACACGCTGAAGTTAGACCGGATGTTTGTCGCCGATCTGACCACCGACATCCGGTCGCGCGCCGTGGCGAACGGGTTGATCACCTTGGCCCACGATCTGCAGTTACAAGTGGTAGCCGAAGGGGTCGAGCGCCGCGAGCAACTCCAGCTCCTGGCTGAGCTGCAATGCGACCAGGTTCAAGGGTTCCTGATTAGTCGTCCCTTGCCCGCTAACCTCCTGGTCGCGGGCCTGCGGGCAGTCCATTTGCCCCGTGTCGTCGAATGGTCCCACCCCCCCGCAAGCGACGTCAGGAACCTCGGACAGACACTCCGCGATCAGCGATTAGCCGAGCCTACCTCCAACACCCCTTGCGCTCAGCCGTCAGATGTGATTTAAACAGGGGCACAAGGTGGTTACACCTTGCATCACAAGTTTGCAAAAAGGGGAATTATGCGAAGACTAATCGCTTTGTTGTGCTTAGCGGCCGCCATGGCCATGGCGCAAATCGGCACGTCCACCATGACGGGTCGAGTCACCGACTCGACCGGCGCGACCGTACCGAACTGCACCGTCGTCATCGTCCAGAAGGGAACCAACTTTACCTTCACCGCCAAATCGAATCAGGAAGGGATCTATCGCGTTCCGTCCTTACAGCCCGGACTTTATCGGGTGACCTTTGAGTCGCAAGGATTCAAGAAAATCGTCCGCGACGATCTCGAAGTCCGCACCGGCGACACCGTCGCCATTGACGCGGCCATGCAGGTTGGCCAAGTCTCCGAACAGATCGAAGTCAAGGGCGGCGCACCGTTGCTCGAAACCGAAACCTCCGCCACCGGCTCGGTCATGTCCGGCGACACGCTCTATGAAATGCCGCTGTATCAGCGCTACATCAACTCGACGCTGAACTTAGTCCCCGGCATGACCAGCGGCGGCTATGCTTACGGCGGCAGTCTCGGCTCCTACCACTTGGCCGGCCAGCGCAACGGTGCCATCGGCATCTTCGAAGACGGCGTGAACGGTAACGACCAGATGGGCGGAACCGAAACGATCAAGCCAATTCAGAACTCGGTTGCCGAGGTGAAGGTGATCACTACCGTTCCCCCCGCCGAATACGGCCACTCGGCCGGCGGCGTCATCTCCGTCGTCAAAAAGTCCGGCACCAATGAACTCCACGGCATGGGCTCCTGGTATGGGCGCACGCGGCGGATGCAGCATCGGTTGTACTTCGACAAGTTCAGCACCTCCGATCTCGGCGTGATGACCTTCTTTATGCAGCCCGACGCTAACGTCAGCGGCCCGGTGATGATCCCGAAACTCTACGACGGACGAAACAAGACGTTCTTCTTCTTCGGCTATCAACGCCTCCACGAGAAGAAAGTAGCCCAAGTCGTCGCCGGTACTCCGAGCCTCGCGATGCGCCAAGGCGACTTCAACTTCCCCGGCGTCTCCAATTCAAACCAGATCTTTGACCCCGCCACCACCCGGCGCAATCCGGACGGCTCGTGGGCTCGGGATCCCTTCCCCGGCAACCGCGTTCCCACCAACCGCATCGATGCCGCATCCCGCAAGGTTCTCGACTTTGACCCCTGGGTCCAGCCGAACTTCGCCGGGACATTTAACTCCCTCGGCCCGGTCGGCAACGTCCTCGCCAACGAACTGGCTCTCGTTTTTTTCAACGATTACAACCTCCGCATCGATCACCAGTTCACCCAGAACTTCAAGATCTACGGCAGCTACACCGACAACGCCCAAAGCGGCTTTGGTCGGCCCATCAACATCCGCCCCGACCGCGGCGTGTTCGATCACAACCAGGGAAACTACAACCCCTTCCGCCAGATCAACTCCTCGCTCGGCTATACCTGGATCGCCAGCCCCTCGGTCGTCAACGACTCCCGCATCGGCTACTATCGCCGCCGTAACGATACCCAGGTCCCCTCTTTCGGCGGCAACTGGCCGCAACAGTTGGGCATCCCCGGACTCGATCAGTCACTCATGCCGGCCTTCGGCTCCGGTAGCCGCGATAGCGCCGACTCCATCTACGGACTCACCGGCGCCACCCCTGGCAAACTCGTCAACGAGACCTTCTCGTTCCGCAACGATACGACGATCGTCCGCGGAGTCCACGCCTTCAAGTTCGGTTACGAAATTCTCCAATTCCGCCTCAACTCAGCCAATTACGCCCGCCCAGCCGTCCTCAATTTTGGCGGCGTCACGGCAGGCTTACAACCGAATGGCGTCGCCGTTCCCAACACCGGCAACACCTTCGCCGGCTTCATGACCGGCTATGTCAGTCAGGGCCTCTTCACCGGGGAACTCACCAGTTGGCTGCCCCGGTCCAGCATCCATAGCTTCTACTTCCAGGACGATTGGAAGTTCTCGCGGACGCTGACGATCAACGCCGGCATACGTTACTCCAACGAAAGCCCCTACAACACCAAGAACGGCGCGATGAGCAACTTCAGCCCCACGGCTACCGATCCGCTCACCGGTCGACTCGGTGCCATCACCCACCCCACCGAGGGGCTCAACAAACGGGATAGCAACAACTTCAACCCCCGCCTCGGCCTCGCTTGGCATCCGAAAGAGAAGCTGGTCTTCCGGGCGGGCGTAGGCTTCTATACGGTGGATATCAAGTTCCCGCTGCAACGCGGTAACTACGACGAATACGTCGCGACGGTGAATCAACAGGCGGCCCCGGGCGATCCTTCGCCCGTCTTCCGTCTGAGCCAAGGCCCGGCCCCGATCCGGTTCAACATCGGCAGCGGCGGCACGTCGGCCTTCAGCGGCGCAAACCTCGGTTCCCGCAGCGTCGAATGGTGGGATCAGAACCTCCGCAACCCCTACGTGCTGAACTTCAACGGCGGCGTGCAGTACGAAGTCGCCCGCGACTACGTCGTCGACGTCAGCTACCAGGGCTCCTCCGGCGTTGGCCTGATCGAACGTTGGCAGGCCAACTCGTTCCCCATCGATTACTTCTCCGGGAACCCGACCCAGCAGAACGCCGTCCTGGCGGCCGCCCAGAACTTCCGCCCGTACAACGCCTTTGGCGACGTCCGGCTCCGGTCGAACTTTGGCCACTCCACCTTCCACTCCGGCACCGTGAAACTCGAAAAACGCATGTCCCGCGGCATGTTCTTCTCGACTTTCTACACCTTCTCGAAGGCGATTAACTCGCAGGATAACGACAACGACGGCTCCGGCGTCGCACCCCTGCAGAATCGTAGCCTCGAAAAGGCGCTCGCCGGTTACAACCGTTCCCATCGTTGGCTCGCCACGGTGAACTACGAACTGCCTTTCGGCCAAGGAAAGAAATACGCTTCCAGCGGCTGGAAGAAACAGGTGTTCGGAGGCCTCGAACTGTCCTGGATTCAGACAATCGAAAGCGGCAACCCGCTGACGTTCTCCTTCGACG
>CANNLB010000227.1 GCA_947505565.1 Acidobacteriota bacterium
AGGATCTACCTTCCGCCGCGGCCGCCATCGCCCGCCAGCGCGGTCTTCCCGCCCCAAAGGAGATCCCCCAACTTCCGCAGAGCATGCACACCGTCAACCCGGAACGCGTCATGGACTTGGTCGTCGTCGGTATCCCCAGCCTTGGTTGGGAGATGTTCGACTTCGGGCACAACGGCGTTCCCCGCGACGAATATACCGATGCCACCGTCCGTGCCATGAAGGGAATGCAAACCGCCGAGGGCCATTGGGCTGCGGTCGAAGGCCGCCGGCCCCCGATGAACGCCGGCGACTATCAATCCACCGCCCTGGCCGTCTACACCCTCAAGACCTACGGCCCTCCTGCCGAGAAGGCAGACACTAACAAGGCTCTCGCCCGCGCCGCCGCCTGGCTCGAAGCCGCCCGCCCTGTCAACACGCAGGACCGAGCTTTTCACCTGCTCGGCCTCGCCTGGTCCAACGCCCGTCCCGCCGCGATTACCGCCGCCGCCCAGGCGTTGATGGGCACCCAGCAAGCCGACGGCGGATGGCGGCAGATGCCGACTCTGCCCACCGACGCCTACGCCACGGGTCAAGCCCTATACGCACTGAGCGCCGCTGCCCGTACCCCGGCGACCCACCCGATCTACGCCAAAGGAGTTCGTTATCTCCTCGACACCCAGGCCGCGGACGGCTCCTGGCTCGTCAAGTCCCGGTCGATCTGGGTACAGCCCTACTTCGAAGGCGGCTTCCCGTACGCCCACGACCAGTGGATCTCCGCTGCGGGCACGAGTTGGGCTACGATGGCCCTCGTGATGGCCGTCGAGCCCCAACGCATCTCGGCGATCAAATAGCTAAGAAAAAGCGAATGCCACCGATCTTCCGAAGGGTTGCCCAAAGCCCGAGGGTTTACCCTATGAAAGATACCCGTCAACACGAATACCGATTGAGTGACGGCATGCCCAAGTCGCAGCTTTTCGGCCTAGTTCAGTTCTTGGAAACAATTGTCGATCCCGTCGCGGATGCACTACGCAACGCGCCGCTCGACGATGAGACGGAGACGGACGAAGAGAACCTAGCCGTCGCCGAAGCATAGGGTTGGCTCCAGAAGAATGGAGCCAAGGGCATTCGTCACCACGTTCGTCACCACGGTCCTCACCACGAGGCCATGCGGAGACTCGGATCAGACTAGCGTGGAGATCGAGTGGGCCGGGACCGCTCTGGCAGAGATGTACGCTCTCGATAACGGCATCGACACGCCCGAGTTCCGCCTCCGTGTTGCGACTACCGTGTCCGCTTCCACAATGACGGCGTCACCGTCCTTCGTGTCGGCAACCGCCGCGATGCCTACCACTGAGCGCTGTCGATAAGCAGCACAAAAAAACTCGCCAGTTGGCGCATCGAACCTCGCCATCCGATCTCAACAACAAAGCCAGCGAATCCAATATCAGGCAGGTGGATTCCGGCGGAACTCGCCCCGTTCCCGCAACCCTCGTGTAATTGCCGAAGTTGCCCCAGCATCCGCTCTCCAGCATGCTATCCGCTGCGGCAAAAGCCTCTTGCCAGTTGCCGTCGAGGAAGGGTCAGTTCGCCCCGCCGTCACGTCCCATTTGATCCCAGCGCATGGCGAGAACGTCGGCCAGCGTGACCTGCCCGATCATTGAGCGAGATTTTTATAAAGCCCGCTAAACTAATCGTGGCCGACAAAGAAAGCCGCCATCACCTGAGGGCTGGACCGCGTATCTTTCCGCTTCTCGATCGGATCGGCTAGGGCTTCATTGACGGGCGATTGGAGTTGCCGCCCCTCTTTTCGCGCCAACTCCCGGACGGCGGACTGAATCTTCGAATTGACTTGCGTCGCGAATATAACTCTGACTTAGGGCACAATACACCGCCCCCGCGCTCGACTTTGCCTACCGCTTCGAGGCGGCCGAAAGCGGCTGCAGGGCCTGAATCAACGAATGATTCCCTAAGCGCCCTTTGCCATCTTTCTGCAATCTTCCGTACAGCTGACTGATCATGCTGGTCGCCAGCAACGGCACGCCGATTTCGCGTGAATACTCCAATACCAAATCGAGATCTTTCTGCTGCAGGTCGATCATGAAGCCAGGCAGCCAATAGTCATCGAGGATTTGCGGCGCGCGCTTGGAAAGCATCCAGCTACCCGCCGCGCCCGCTTCCACGGCCGCAACCGCCTTCCGCAGGTCGAGTCCCGCCGCTTCCCCGAATATCATCGCTTCGCTTACCGCCAGCATGTTGACGACGACCAGAATCTGATTCAGCAGCTTAGTCACTTGGCCCTTGCCCGCCTCGCCCATATGGGTAATGCGCGTGCCGATTTTTTCGAGCACCGGCTTAGCCCGTTCGAAGTCCGCGTCCGTCCCACCCGCCATAATCGCGAGCGTCCCCAGCGCCGCTCCTTCGCTGCCGCCGGAAACAGGGGCATCCACAAACCCAATCCCCATCGCAGCCAGGCGTGCGGCGATGGACTCGGTCACCTTCGGCGAAATCGTGCTCGTATCAATCACCAAACTGCCCTTGGCGAGTTTCGCCGCCGCCCCTTCGGCTCCAAAAAGGCACTCTTCCACGTCGATCGAGTTGGTGACGCACAGCATCAACACCGACGATTGCGCGGCGAGTTCAGGGATCGAGGCGGCCTTTTCTACGCCGATCGAGGCGGCCAGTTCCTCCGCCTTGGCGGCGGTTCGATTAAAGATGCGAACGGACTGGCCTTTTGAGGCGAGGTTCTTTACCATGCCGATGCCCATGATGCCGAGTCCAATAAATCCGACGGTTTCTGCCATATCCAGTAAGAGTAGTACACATGAGGCGGGCCCTGCCCATGCTCCGCCCTTCGCCACTTTGAGGTCGACGGAGCGGAATCGCTCTCGGATGGACAGATTCCCGGTCCGTAACGCCCAAGCGCCGCCGGGAAGGCCGCGATTCTCGGTGCCAAACACGGCCCACCGAAGTCGCTCGCCTCCTCGGTGTTGCTCTCTCGCCCCCCGCCGAGGCCGTCGCCCCGGCTCTCCACTTGCTCCCAAAGCAGAGCCACAACTTCATCCACATCGTGCGCCAACGCGGAATCGCCATGGACTTGGTCGGCGGCGGCGTCACCAACCCCGGCTCGCAGATCTTCGACTTCGGGCATAACGAAGCTTCCCGCGACGAATATACCGATGCCTGGGCTCGTACCGTCAAGGCGATGCAAACCGCCGAGGGCTATTGGGCTGCGGTCGAAGGCCGCCGTGCCCGGATGAACGCCGGCTGCTCTCAATCCATTTCCGTTGCCAGCTACAACCTCAAAACCTACGGCCCCCCTGCCGAGTAGGCAGACACGGACCATGCTCTATTCCGTGCCACCGCCCGCGCTCTGCCCATCCACCCGATTTATGCAAAGGTGGCCCGCTACCTCCTCGATGCCCACGCCGCGGGCACGAGTTGGGCAACGATGGCTTTCGGAATGTGCCGATGACCTTAAATTCGGCGGTTCCCCCGCCGGTAGCGGGTTGATCGGGCTCGCGATCGGGGGCGATCCGCCGTAGAAATACCAGAAGATTTTCCGCAGCAGGTTGCACCATCGCGCTTTCTCGTCCAACTGCGCCTCGGCGCCCCCCAGAAATTGACCACGTCTGCTCGAATCGACTTGACCATGTCACAGACTGATCATGCCGACGGGCGGGACCGCCCTCATCCGTGCCGCAGGCGCCTATATCGTTGCATATGTTTAGGCACCGACGTTTTGCCCGCGCGGCCAGACCGAGCGCCACAATCACATGCTCGTCGGAGAGGGAGCGCCGCCGGGGCCGGTTGGTCGAAAAGTTTTGGCGAGCAGGGCTGGTCAATTTTTCGCGAGGGCCGAAGAGCTGCGTCGCACTGGCCAGAAACTTACGCAGATACTCGCTTATCGGTGGTGAAGGTGAGGTGCTCTACGCCGGGGGTTTTCCGGACAGTGTTCGCGGATTGGTGCCGCTTAACGTGGAGATTTCGAACGACTTGAGGGATCGCGGAGCGGTCTGGACGCGGTTGCAGAGTGGACCGCTTCTCACGAGTCGATACGATCCGCCGGTCACGATTTGGGTGAAGTGAGGAGCGAGCCGTCTAGGCGGGGTTGTGGCATAGGTTGCACTCGTTGGAGGCCTTGTGTTCGTCGTGGCAGGCCATGCAGGCAACCATCGTGATGGGCTTTTCCTTCGTGATCACTTCGCGTTCGGCAACCGGGCCGTGGCAGCGGGCGCAATCGGCTACCGCGTGAATCTTATGCGAAAACCAGACAAACTCCGGTAGTTTGTAGACCTGGACCCAGGGGACCGGAGCCTTCTTGCGGGCGTATTCGGCGAGGAGTTGGATATGCGGGCTCTCCTTCTTTACGGCCGTGTGGCAGGTCATGCACTTGGACTCGGCCGGGTATGTGGCGAGTTCGCCCTTGCCCGGCATGGTGTGGCACTCGTTGCACTTGAGGCCCATTTTGAGGTGGGTCTTGTGGCTGTAGGGAATGGGCTGGTCCGCCCCGGTAAGTGCTAGGGCGAAGAGGCTAAGGCAGAGCAAACGCAACGTACGAATCTCCTGACTTGGTACTTAGACGGGCGCCGCCGCCGCAGGCGATGACAATGTACTGCTTGCCATTGAGCGAGTAAGTGGCCGGGGTGGCATAGCCGCCGGCGGGGAGTTTGGCTTCCCAGAGAATGGCACCGGTGGCGGCGTCGAAGGCGCGGAACATTTCGTCGCGCGTGGCCCCGATGAAGACAAGACCGCCGGCGGTGAGAATGGGTCCGCCGAAGTTTTCGGTGCCGACGTCCTTCTCGGTCGTGTCGTTTTTGCCGAGGACCTTCTGCCAGAGGAACTCGCCCTTGTTGAGGTCGATGGCGGTGAGTTGTCCCCACGGGGGTTTGACGCCGGGGTTGCCTTTTTCATCTCGCAGCTTGCGGTAGCCGCCGATTTGATAGGGATAGGGAGAGCCGGCCGGGGCGTCGATGATCTGCATGATGGACGGGAGATTTTGGGAGTTGACGTACAGGATGCCCTTGGCGGGATCGGCCGCGGCGCCGCCCCAAAGGCCTCCGCCTACGGTGCCGGGGAGCATGACGGTGCCTTGGCGACTGGCGGGGATGTACATGCCCTGGTTGATCCAATCCTTCGACATTTCGGTGAAGTGGGCCTTTACTTCGGGGGTGATGTCGCTGGGTTCGAAGCGTTGGGGGGAGAAGGGCGGCGGCTTCAGGGGGATGGGCTGGGTTTTGGCGGTGACCTCGCCGGCAATGGTGGAGGCGGGGAAGGGGCGCTCTTCGACGGGGAGGAGGGGCTTGCCGGTTTCGCGGTCCAGGACGAAGACGTAGCCTTGCTTTGTGATCTGAGCGACAGCGGGTTTGCCGCGCCATTGGATGAGGTTGGCGTTGACGGGGAGGTCCATGTCCCAGATGTCGTGGTGGACGGTTTGGTAATGCCAAATGCGCTTGCCGGTGTTGGCATCGAGGGCGACGAGGGAGTTGCCGAAAAGGTTGTCGCCGACGCGGTCAGCGCCGTAGTAATCGAAGGAAGGGGAGCCGAGGGAGACGTAGACGATGCCTTTGGTTTCGTCGAGGCTCATGCCGCCCCAGTTGTTGGTGCCGCCGGCGGTTTTCCAGGCGTCTTTGGGCCAGGTTTCGTAGCCGAACTCGCCGGGGTGGGGGATGGTATGGAAGATCCAGCGGCGTTTGCCGGTGCGGACGTCGTAGGCGCGGATGTGGCCGGGGGCGGCCAT
>CANNLB010000228.1 GCA_947505565.1 Acidobacteriota bacterium
TTGCTGGACGTTCATGCGCCGGTGCCGGGCTACGCGGAGAAGCTGGGGCAGCCGACGCGGAACCTGCTGGAACGGTTGAAGCCGGGGCGACCGGTGGGGCGATTGAACTGGAGCGTGAAGCCGACGGACCGGTTGGATTTGAGTTCGCGGTGGAGCGAGTGGTTGCGGGCGCGGTGCGCGGAGGTGACGGCGGAGAACGCGGGGGAGCGGTGCTTTCTGCGGGTGGAGCGGCAGACGTTGACGGCGCTGCCGGAGTCGGGGTGCGTGTTGTTTGGGCTGCACACTTATCAGCAGGCCTTGGGAACGCTAAGCGTGGAGCATCAGGCGCTGGTGAAAGGGGTACTGGAGACGGCGCCGACGGAGATGCTGGAGTATAAGGGGATTGCCCCTTTTGTCGAGGCGGCGGTCGCCATGTTAGGTGGTCGCTCTTCCAGGAAGCTCCCGGAGTGATCGCTCGAACGAAGGCCAAGAACCAGACTAGGACGACACCGCGCCAGTCAGAAAGGGGCGATGTGGATGGCTCAGTAAGGTGCCGGAAGGACGATGCGGTGACCCCAACGACGCACGAGGGTAGCCAGCGGGAGTGCGGCGAAGAAGACGGCGGCCCGAATATAAGCCTTACCCGGGTGGCACCGGGTTGTCGGTGGCCTGTTGAAGACCCGTTATAGCGCGTAGGCAGGGCGACCGGGACGAGGATCCGGATGGGTCAGCAGCCGCAGTAGCGGAGTTCGGGGCTCATCCGACGAGGATGACTTCGAGGGTGCGGGGACCGTGGACGCCTTTGACGCGGATCATTTCAATGTCGGAGGTGGCCGAGGGGCCGGAGATGGTGGTAAGCGGAGCAGGCAGCAGAGCGGCCATGCGGCGCATGCCTTCGGGGACGGTGGCGACGAGCTGATCGAGGCGGACGATACAGAGGTGGTAGTCGGGGACGAGGGTCAAAGCTCGGCGACCTTGGGCGGGGGAATGGCCGATGACGATGGTACCGGTGAGGGCGATGGCGACATCACAGGCGGTCAGGACGCCTTGGCTGGCATCGAGATCGGCGTAGGAGAGGCCTTCGTCGCGGCGGAAGGCGTAGTCGGCGGGGAGCCATTCCGGCGGGAGGCCGGAGGGGATTAAAAGGCCGGTCTTTTGGCGGGTTTGGAGGATGCCGGCGATCGTAGCGGGGATCGCGTCGACGGTGCAGTGATGGACGGTGGCGTTGTAGTCGTGAAGGCGGTCGGCGAACTGCTCGACGACCTCGGCGGGGGAGAGGTCAACGGAGGCGGAGTAGAGCCGGGGGATGGACTCGTCGGCGGGGCCGCCCTTTGCGGCACGGATGTTGGCGAGGACCGCCTCTCTGGATGTCATCGCTTGGACCACCATTCGCGGAAGGACTCGGCAGGGATGGCGTCGAGGTCGCGGAACTCGGTCCAGCCGGCGAGGAGGCCGGGGAGGTTGTCGAGTTTGCCATCGTCGTTGAAGGGCCATTGGCCGAGACGGGCGAAGGCGTGGGCGAGGCTGAGGCGGCTGGCCTTCGACATGGCGAAAGCCGCTCCCTTCATCGCGAGGCGCTCGGCGAGGGGGGCGTGGCCGCTATCGACGACCTTGGTGCGGAGGTGGATGAGGATCTCCGGGATGTTTATTTTGACGGGGCAGACCTCGTAGCAGGCTCCGCAAAGGGACGAGGCGTAGGGGAGGGTTTGGGAGTGCTCCATGGATTGGAGTTGGGGCGTGAGAATGGCGCCGATGGGGCCGGCGTAGACGGAGCCGTAAGCGTGGCCGCCGGTTTGGCGGTAGACGGGGCAGGCGTTGAGGCAGGCTCCGCAACGGATGCAGTCGAGGGTCTCGCGGGACTCGGGGTCGGCGAGGACTTTGGTGCGGCCGTTGTCGAGGAGGACGATGTGGAAAGCTTGGGGACCGTCGCCGGGGGTGACGCCGGTCCAGATGGAGTTGTAGGGATTCATGCGCTCGCCGGTGGCGGAGCGGGGGAGGAGTTGGAGGTAGACCTCGAGATCCTCGAAGCGGGGGATGACCTTTTCGACGCCGACGATGCTGATGAGGACATCGGGAAGGGTGAGGCACATGCGGCCGTTGCCTTCGGATTCGACGACGACGACGGAGCCGGTTTCGGCGATGAGATAGTTGGCACCGCTGATGCCGACCTTGACGCGGAGGAAGCGCTCCCGGAGGTAGTTGCGGGCGGCGGCGGCGAGGTCTTCGGGTTGATAGCCGAGCGTATCGAGGCCCATCTTACCCATGAAGAGTTCGCGGATCTCCATGCGGTTGCGGTGGAGGGCGGGGACGACGATGTGGGAGGGCTTGTCTTCGCCGAGTTGGACGATGAGGTCGGCGAGGTCGGTTTCAAAGGGGGTGATGCCGGCGGCTTCGAGGGCGACGTTGAGGCGGGTCTCGTCGGAGGTCATGGTCTTGACCTTGATGACTTCGTCGGAGCCGTAGCGCTTGACGAGGTCGACGATGATGCGGTTGGCCTCATCGGCGTCGCGAGCCCAATGGACTTGGCCACCGGCTTTGGTGCAGGCGGCTTCGAACTGGAGGAGGTACTCGTCGAGGTGGGCGAGGGTGTGGTCCTTGATGGCTTTGCCCGCGTCGCGGAGTTGCTCCCAATCGTCCATTTCGGCGACGACGCGGCCGCGCTTGGTGCGGATGACGTTGGTGGCGTGGCGGACGTTGCGGCGGAGTTGGGAGTTGGCGACGAGCTTTTTGGCGGCTTCGGGGAACGGGAGGGCGGAGGCGGCTTCGCCGACGTGGACGCTCATGAGGACTTCTCCGTGGAGGCGAGGATTTCAGCGAGGTGGACGGTGCGGACGCCGGTGCGTTGGCGGCTGAGGGCGCCGCCGATGTGCATGAGGCAGGAGTTATCGGCGCCGGCGCAGGCTTCGGCGTTGGTGCCGAGGACGCATTGGAGCTTGTCAGAGAGCATGGCGGCGGAGACGTCGGGATTCTTGACGGCGAAGGTGCCGCCGAAGCCGCAGCATTGGTCGGCGTCGGGGAGTTCAATGAGGGTGAGGCCTTTGACCTGCTTGAGGAGGTCGGCGGGCTTGGAGCCAAGGTGGAGAGAACGGAGGCCGTGGCAGGAGGCGTGGAGGGTGACGGAGTGGGGGTAGAAGGCACCGACGTCGGTGAGGCCGAGCTTGTCGGTGAGGAGTTCAGAGAACTCGAAGATGCGGGGGAGGATGGCGGCGACCCGGGCTTGGAGGGCGGGGTCGTTGAGCTGTTCGGCCATTTTGGGGTAGTGGTCGCGTATCATGGCGACGCAGGAGGAGGAGGGGCAGACGATGACTTCAGCGTCGGCGAAGACTTCGAGGAACTGGCGGAGGAGGGTGTAGGAGTCGTGCCGGTAGCCGGTGTTGTAGTGCATCTGGCCACAACAGGTTTGGGCGGCGCGGAATTCGACGGTGTGGCCGAGGCGTTCGAGAACGGTAACGACGGCTTGGCCGGTCTGGGGAAAGAGGGCGTCGTTGTAACAGGTGATGAAGAGTGAGATGACCAAGAAACAGTGTATCGCTGGTGGGCTGAGATTGGGTACACTGCGGGCGTACCAAGCGGCAGAACACTGACTTTTGGGGCCGAAATTGGCTAGGAACCGGGTGAAGCGCCGGCCGCGAAGGTCATCGGAGCCGCTTGCAGCATGACTTCCGCCCGGACCGGCGACGGGACCACGTTTTGAGGGGCTGCCCAGCCGGTGAGGACTTGGCTTTGGTCGTCGGCCTGAGGGGTAGTTTCCTCTTTTTTTCAACAGGTTCGATCTTTATGATTTCTTCTGTTGGAGGTTCATCAAATTGGGTGGAGGCTTGGGAGGGCCCAAGGATCTGGGCATTCCGCGTGAGCGGCTGCTTGGGCAGCGGGTCGAGCTTACGGAACATGTTTAGTTCCCGGAGGCTGGCATTGATGAGCCGGCCGATGGCCGCTTCTTCGCGCCGGAATTCTTTCAAGAGCTTCGTTTCGGACCCGATGCGGAACGCGTTGACCCCATCGAGATTGCAGATCTGGTCTTCGGTGGCACCGGGGTGAGCCAGTTGAGCCGCCTGAGCGAGGCAATCTTCGGTGAAAACGCGCTCGTTTTTGGTGTTTCTGAGTAGGCCCATTGGAGATCGCCGATGCGTTGAACGAGGCCGACTTCAACCTCGTCGCGAGGTTGCAACTTATCGGCGTAGTTGGCGAGCAGCTTTTTGTAGGCCGTCGGCCCCTCGGTGGGGAGCAAGACCAGACTTTCGTGCAGGGACATGTCGATGATCTTGGATCGAGCGCCATGCTTGAGCCCGTTCAAGCGGACATTCATTTTCCCGATTTCGGACTTTGGGCCCGTGCTCTTTTGCGCATTTTGACGATTGATTTCGGCGCGACGGGCCTTTTTCTGTTCGTCGGTCAATTCTTCTGCCATGTGAAAACTCCTCCTAGACGTGAAAACGCCCTGCCTGGTAGCCAGGTCAGGGCGTGTTTGCGATTTCTAATTTTATTATACGAAATGAGCTCGTCGTTTATGCTCGATTGCGGATTCCATAAATAGTTTTATCTTGTTGAAATAACCGGAGTAAAAATAAATATGAATTGCTTGTGAACGGCTGTGGGCGGAGCTCAAGAATTCGCGATTTCGGGGCTGGGAAGACAATCGCGCCGCGATTTTTGAAAGCTTGAAGGGCAACCTTGGATCACTCCGCCCTGAGGATCCGAATGGGATCAATGTGGGCAGCGCGAACTGCGGAAATAGGGCCGCATTAGACCCAAGCCTTGCGTCTTCTAGTTGTGTAGTAATGAAATCACTGACCGGAATAAATTTAGAATGCTGGCCGGGGCCGAGACCGGCGGCGAGGCGGTTCGAGACGGTGCAACCGTCGTCGCGGATCGAACAGGGACGGGTTGGCCCGTCCCTGTTCGATCCCTGAGACTCGCGGCAAAAGCCTGAAGATGATCTCGGACCAAATGACTTTCATATCGGTCGATTCGAACACTAGAACTGCAAAAGTCACACTTTCGGACTGGTCGCTTCAACCTCGAATCATTATGCTCCAGCGAACGCTTCGCGGCTTGGGACCCAGAAATGAACTTGTAACCTATGATTACTTGACCCTTTTGGGTCTTCGGTAACGAAGCTGCACCGATTGCCCTCCCAGTAGCGACAGCCTGAGTGCGCGCCGCAGTTTGATTTCGCGGCTTTTGATCGCGCGGGCCGGGCTGTTCCGTTCGCAACACCGATGGCGGAGCGAAATTCTCGCATTGGTGCGCAGCCGAAGGCACCAGCCTATCAGCCCACGAATAGCCTATGCTCTGTTCGAGCCGCCACGCAAACCTTTTGCACCCGAAACGAGGGGCTGCGCTCGCCACCGTTCCAGAGCCAGGAGCGATCCTCCTCGCGGTCGGCCCTGGTTGTCTATTTCGTCGATGGTTACGAGGGAGCTTGGTTCGTCAAAGGGCAGGGGCCTAAAGACAAAGGCTTCGACGAGACCAAAGCCCAGCGTTGCGCAGCCGACGCCTAAGCCCCGGACCAGCCCTTTCGGGGGAAAGGCGAGCGGGGCGCGGACGATTCCTCTTGCCGTGGTTTTGAGGCGCAATCAAGGGCTCCTGAATGCTCCTGAATGGTTACCGAGCACTGAAGCAAAGCCAATTTTAGCGGATCCTGGCCGGGCCGGTTTGGGCGAGAGTACTTGCAAGAGCTTGTTTAAACTAATTCATTAGATTCCACAATAATTACTAATC
>CANNLB010000229.1 GCA_947505565.1 Acidobacteriota bacterium
CCAATGCCAGCCTGCGCACCGGCCAACGGGTCGCTCTGCGCGCCGATGACCTTACAGTGGCGACGGTTCTGAAAGGCCCGGAGTGGAAGCACGGCTACGATGAGAACTACGGATACTCGACTGGCATCTTCGGCAAATGGGGATTGGGAGAACCCGGAACGGCAGGCCTGCCAAACGACCACGGCTTTGACGAGTGGTTCGGGTTTCTCAACCAGCAGCACGCCCACTATCACTATCCGGACTACCTTTGGCGGAACCGATCGAAGGAGCCACTCAAGGGTAATTTCGGCGGGCAGAAACGGGAATACGCCTCCGATCTATTCATCCGCGAAGCACTGTACTTTATCGACCGGCACCGCTACGAGCCCTTCTTCCTTTACTTCACCCCGACAATCCCGCACGCTCAATTCGATGCCCCTAGTTTGGGTGGTTACGCCAACGAGGCTTGGCCGGAGGAGGCACGGCATTACGCTGCGATGGTGACGCGGATGGACTCTTACGTTGGAAGCATCATGGCTCGCCTGGAAGATACCGGACTGGCTGCCAATACGGTGGTGTTCTTCTGTAGTGATAACGGTGGAACTTTTGACGGGCCTTTCGGCACGATGGGCCCGTTGCGAGGGAAGAAAGGCAGCAACTACGAAGGCGGCCTCCGCATTCCGATGATCGTTCGCTGGCCCGGCCAAGTCGCTGCGGGCGCGGTCAGTGACTTCCCCTGGTCCTTCGCCGACGTGCTGCCGACGCTGGCCGATCTGGCCGGTGCGCGAGGCATCCCTCGTCAGGTCGATGGCATCTCGGTGGCCCCGATGCTTCTGGGACGCAAGCAAAACGCGGAACGGCCGATCTATTGGGAGTCCCATGACGGCGGGGGCTTTCAGCAGGCCGTTCGCCTTGGTCCTTGGAAGGCGCTGCGCAGCGGGTTGGAGGGGGCCGTCGAGCTCTACGATCTCTCCGTCGATCCTGGGGAAAAGGCGAACGTCGCAGCTACCCAGCCGGCCGTAGTTCGCCGGATTGAGGAATTTTTGACGAGTGCTCGAATGGATGCGCCCGAGTATCCTGTTCGTGGACGCCGCCGGGTTTCGCTGTCGCCACGTCCGTGATTCTGGATTCGAGCGGTTCAGAAGCCGGCGAGCCGCGTCTCGGCGTCGCCGAACTCCTTGAGATTTAGGCCCATGCGGTCCATAATCCCCAAGTACAAGCTGCAGAGTTTTCGGTTGTCGTCTCCGGCTTCGAAATAGTTGAGCGCTCTGCCGGTTTTCAACTTGCCACCGAGGCCGCCAATGGTAACGACGGGCACCTTTTTATTGTCGTGCTTGGTTCCGGACCACATGTTCGAAAGAAACAGCAGGCAGCTGTTGTCCAGTACGGTGCTCTCCCCTTCCGGCATCGCGTCGAGCCGTTGCGCCAGATAGGCCAATTGGCTCACCTGGAAATGCACGATCTTCTGATAGTCATCCTCGGTGTCGTAGTGGGAAGCGCCGTGATGCTGTTTGCTGACGCCGAGAAACGGATAGTAGAGCGCGGACAAGTCGCGGGCCAACAGCAGCGAGGCCACGCGGGTCTTGTCGGTTTGAAACCCGAGAGCGACGATGTCGCACATCAGGCGAATGTGATCGCGAATATCTTCCGGCAAACCATCCTGCGGGCGCTTCATAGCGAACAGCGGGCGCCCCGAGTCGCGGGCCCGGTCTTCGGCCTTGCTCTTGTCTGCCCGCATCCGCTCAATGCTACGTTCCACATCGCGGACGCTCGCCAGATACTCGTCCAGCTTAATCTTATCGGTGGAACTGATTTGGCTGCTGAGTGTTAAGGCATGCCCCTTGACGCGGTCTAATACGCTCGTGTTGCGCAGCCTGCCGCCGTTCTCGAAGAGGCTGTCGAAAGCCAGCGAGGGATACATCTCGTTGGGGACCGGCGAATCGCTGTTCTGCCAGGAAATATGTGAGCTATAGGCGTTCGAGAAATTGGTTTCGTGGAACCCGGTCATGGCCCGCTCACAGGCCAATACCATGCTGGGTTGCGGTGTCTGTTGCCCGATCTGGTTGGCTAATACCTGGTCTATTGTGATGCCGCCGTGGATAATCGAACCTTTGCGGATCGGCACGCCAGAGAGTAGGTTGCCGGTCATCGCCGGATGAATCCCTTGCCCGGTGGCCGCCTTGTTGAACAGGCCGTCGATGACGTTAATCTTAGTTTTTATCGGTTCAAGCGGTGCCAGCGATTCGCCCAGTTTCAACTCTGTGCCTGCCCCCTTGGCCCACCAACGGCCAGGGCTGATGCCCGTGCCCATGAACAGAACGGCGAAGCGTTGGGGCTGCGCGGGGAGCGTCGCCGCCGCGGCGGAAAAGAGGCCGAAACCCGATAGTGATTCGAGCCACGGGAGGGTCATGGTCACGCCAGCGCCACGGAGAAGTGTCCGGCGGGATATGCGGTCTCGAAGCGGATTCATCATCACCTCTCGCTGGCCGTCAGTGGGTCGCGGCCGCGCTTATGGAGAAACTGTCGACTTGTCACGATCCGTTCCAACACCGTATCAAAACGGAAGCCGTCGGCGGGAAGTTGGTCGCTGATCTGCTGAACCAGGACCTCATCGGAGAGCGCTACGCTGCGCCCTAATGCATAGGCTAAAAGACGGCGGGAGAACCCGCGCACGAAATCGGTCTCCCGATGGTCGTGAATGTATTTACGAATTCCTTGCAGGCCTTCGCCTTCGGCACCTTTCGGGAAGGAGGCGCGAGCATCGACGGCGCGTCCGCCGAGGTCGTGGGTCCGGAGTCGGCCTACGGGATCGAACCCTTCGAACGCCAATCCGAACGAGTCGAACCGGGCATGGCAGGCGGCGCAACTCGGGTTGGCCCGATGTCGCTCCAGCATTTGGCGTAACGGCAGGTCCATCTTGGCTTCATCGGCCGGCAATTCGGGGACCAGCGGCGGCGGTGGAGGGATTTGGTCGCCGAGTATGTTCTTGGCTATCCAATAGCCGCGCTTGACCGGACTGGTTCGCAGGCCCGGCGCGTTCTTGGTCAAAAACGCGGCCATGGGTAAGAGGCCGCCTCGGCCGTAGCGGTCGGCGTCGGTTACCTTGATCCAAGCCCGCTCATCGCCCGCTACGGATGGCATTCCGTAGTGGCGGGCCAGGATAGGATTCACGAGCGTATCCCGGGCGTACAGCAGGTCGAGGATCGAACGGTTGCGGCGAAATACGTCCAGCAGGAAGCGAATTGGCTCTTCGAACATCGCCTCTCGCAAGGCGTCGGTAAAGGAGGGGAAACGGGCGCGGTCCACCGTACCGATCTGGTCGAAGTCGCGAACCTCCAGCCAGTTCGCGCCGAATTCTACCGCGAGCGCCCGGCTGCGCGGGTCCTGCAGCATCCGTCGGGCCTGGGCTTGGATGGTTTCTGGTTGGTGTAGGTCGCCCGCGGCGGCGTGGCGTATTAGCTCTTCGTCGGGCATGCTTGACCAGAGAAAATAGCTGAGCCGGCTGGCCAAATCGAAAGCGGTAAGCGGCTGAACTCCGGAGCCTGTGCCCACCAAGTCGATGCGATATGAGAACTTCGGCGACATCAGGATCAGGACGATCGACTCGCGGATCGCGCCTTCATGATCGAGGGCATAGCGCTCTTTGACATCGCGGTAGAAAGATTGTAGGTCGGCGCGATCCGTCGCCGTCAACGGCCGTCGATAGGCGCGGGCGGCGAAATCGAATAGCGATTGCAGGTGACTCGGCTCCGCGTCGCGGCGGGCCTGTTGGACCCAACGAATGCTCGCGTCGGCCCGGTCGAAGAAGTTTCGAATCGCCTGGATCGCGACGTCGCTGCCGCCCTTGGCGAACTGCAAGTAGTCGGCTTCGAGGCTCCGAACCTTTGAAGCCGAGATGATCTTTTCCACTTCAAGATCGCCGACTTCGGGCTCGCCATCTTTGAAGTCGTCCCGCGTTCCGCGGGTCCCGAGCTTGGCAAATTCGACGTAGGTGCGGATGTTGATGGAAGCGACGAAGTCCATCTCCCGCCACATTGCGTCCAGTGTCGCTTGCTGCTGGTCGTCGAGGAGGAGCTCAAACAGCGGCTGATCGTCGCGGAAGTAGCCCATGACATTGTGGAAGCCGGCACTCAGATAGCGGCCTTCATCTTTGCCGGTCACGAAGTAGTTTCGGCCGCGCGACTCCTTGTAGAAAATGTCGGGGAAGACGCTGCAAAATCGGCCCCACGCCGTTTCATAACGGGTGCGTTGACCGGCCGGGACGAAGAGGTCGGGATCATTGGGCGGGTTTTCCACGAGGAGCGTCTTGCCCGGGCCGAACGCATTTGCCCATTCGGGCTCTACCACGTTGGCCTGACTAAACGGCGGCTCACCGGCGACCTGCAGTTGGCGGGGGTCAAACGTGCGGCGATGGGTTGCGTACTGCGTGTTCTTCCAGATCAGGAGCGGCTGCCAAGCCGTGCCGATGGCACCCGCGGTGATGTTGATAAACCGCGGTTCTACCTTCTTCCGCACCTGCGTGATGTAGGCTCGCATCTGTTCGCAGCCGGCCTTCGGCACGTCCGGCTGATTCGGCCGCGGCGCGGGCAGGGCTCGCCACAGGGCCTGGAGTTTCACCAGCGGGCCAACCTCTTCGGCCGTCTCGAGGGTTCGCCAGACCGTCTCCAGATACTTGGCGCTGACGCCGTTTTGCCGCGCCAAATCGGCGAGGGTGGCACGGGGATGCCCTAGCGCCGCCCGGTGCCGGAAGCGCCAGGCGGTCTGAAAGTAATTGACGTAGTCGGTGTTCTGCCGGTGATAGAAAGCGATGATCTGATGCACGGCGAACTTGTCGCGATCGCTTTCCGCCAGCATCGGATGCGGGGCAAAAGCAAACCCCTTCTCCTTCAAATAAACGTGGGAGGCCACTTCCCGGGCCGCTTCCAGATACTTGTTCAGGAGGGTGGGAGACATGCTGAGTGTTTCGCCGGAGTTGTCGAAGCCGGCGGTGTTGGCCGGGTCGACGGGGAAGTTGCGGGTTGGACGGATGTCGACGCCGGTCAGATCGCGGACCGTATAGTTGTACTCGGCATTGCTCAGGCGTCGCGCGAGCACGACCCCGGGGTCCCCGGCGTTGCGGCGCGTGTCATATTCGCGGGCCGCGTGGAACCAATCGAGGGCCGCGCGCCGCTGCTGCGGCATGGGATGGCGGGCTCCTTTCGGCGGCATTTCCTCAGCTTCGAGGCGCTCCAAAATCTGGCTCGCGCGGTGCCCGTCTTGCAATAAGCCAGCCATGGTCGTGAACCGGCTCAGGTCTAACTGCGCCGCAGGCTCCCGCTGGCCGTGGCAGCTGAGGCAATAGTTTTCGAGGAACGGTCGGACGGTGCGGGTGAACCTACGATCCAGTTCGGCTCGCGTCTCCCCTTGTCCGAACGCGGCGCTGAGAGCCGCAGTGGCCGCCAGAATACACATACGGGCGGCCCCTCCGGCCGGATTCCTGCGCGCTTGCCTTATTCGCTCCACGCTAGATTATGGGCCGCTGCCGCGGGGGTGTCAATCCTAACCGGGCCTAACCGGGCCTAACCGGGCCTAACCGGGCCTAACCGGGCCTAATCGGGCCAATTCCACTAAGTCTGATCCAGGCTCCGAGACTGCACTGCTTCGACCAGATGCTTGGCCGATACGGTGTCTTGGCCGTCCAGATCCGCGATGGTCCAGCCCAGCTTAAAA
>CANNLB010000230.1 GCA_947505565.1 Acidobacteriota bacterium
AAGAGGAGACGTAAGGGCAGTGAGCAAACGACGGCGGGACAACATTCGCCGCTAGAGTAGCAGAGAAATATGAGGCGGAGTGCAGGTTGCAGCTTCGTCTAGAGGCTGAGATTGGGACTTCGGCCGAAAACGGCAGAAACTTTAGTTGAAGAACTCACCGATTTCGCGAGCCACGCCGCGGGCTTCCAGATGGATCAATCCGGCATTGCACCCGGCCGGTCCGATGACAGCCAACACACCTTTGGCACCGGCGGAATACAGGAAGATCTGTCCGTCATGTCCACCGACGGTGATCTCTTCGAACTGGCCGGCGCTGAGGCTATCGCTAACCCGGCGGCCAAGGCTGGAGGCCGCGGCAGCCATGGCGGCGACGCGATTGGCATCGGCCCCATTGGAAAGAGAATACGCGATCGGAAGCCCCTCGGAGGAAGCAACCAGCACGCCGCGTAGCTCCGGAATAGCCGTCCGGAGATTATCTACACTTTTCTGAAATACATCCATCTTACCCATGTTCAAACTCCTCGACCCAGTTCACCGGCACTATCATTGAACCTATCGTCGGAAACGGCGGATCCTTTAGACCCATACGGGCGAATGCTAAGGTATTTTGTTTGCATCGGGCGATCGAGCAGAACTCGGCAAGATACCTAAGTCATAGTCTAAGAAACCTTACCCGTTTCCCTGAGAAGTAGGTAATTTGCCGTCTGGATCGAAAACTCTGGCGCCAGTACTATTATCCCAGAGGGAAAGACATCGAATGCGTTGCCTGCAGTGTGGCATGGAAATGGCGCTTCTCAAAAAGCTCCGGAATTCCACCGAGTTCTGTTCGGAAGATTGCGGACGGAAGTACCAGGACGAATCGAACCAACTGGCGGTGAGCCGGTTGATGCAGCAGCGCAAGCCGAAAACGGCGCGGGCGGCCCTCTCGGCGAGTCGGTACGGAGAGTCGACATCGGTTGCGACGACGCAAATCGCGGTCAGCGCACCACCTTTAGGGGCATTCCTGCCTCAAAAGGTTTGGGCGATCTTGGATGCCCATCCGGTATCGTCAAGAGTCGACTGGCAGCTTCCGAAGGGCGGCCAGGTCATGCCGACGTTGTCTAGAGAGACCGTGTCTTCGATGTTGGCGCTTTCTTTTGCGTTAATCCATGAGACCCATGGCCCGCGGGGACCCCGGGTGGCGGTGATCGACGATGATCTGCCTGCCGAGCCGTTTCTGCTTTGGTCGTTCAAGGCTGAGAGCCAGCCGTTACAAGCTTATCTTCCGGCCTTAGGCCAAGAGTGGAACGTGCGGTGGCCGGAACACTGGCAAGGCCTTCTGTCGATCGCGAAGGAGAGCACCGAGCCTACGGCGGTGGAAGAACTTCCAGCGGAAGTGGAACCGACGACAGCCCCGGTGACGAAGACCTGGCCGCCAACTCCAAAACTCGCGGAACCGGTACAGGTGATACCGGCACAGATTGCTCCGTTGCAGGCCGCCCAGCCCGAGGTGGTACACGCGACGAGCGAATCCGTGGTAACGAACGAAGCCATTGCGATGCCCCAGGTGCAGATTCAAATCCCCGAGTCGACGATATTGCCCTTGCGGCCGAGGATTGTCATCGCTCCTCGTACGCCAAACGCTCAGAAGGTCCAGATGCCGTTGGAGCCCGAAGCCAAGGTCTCGCCAAAGTTAGGAAAGCCCACCGAGAAGGCCCAAGCGGAAGTAGAACCGACGCTATTGAGAAGGCCAGTCGAGGTTCGCGTACCCGACTCGAGCGAAGGGGAAGTGAAGATCCCGGACGTCAAGCTTGAGCCATGCCGTCCCGAAAAGCGGGCAGTAGAGGCAGGTCCAACAAAACTGGAGTCGGCAATGCAGAAAGCTTCCCTCCAATGGGAGAGCCAAAAGGGAGGCGAGCGGGAAGTTCCGGTAGAGAAGTCCGGCGCGAGCAAGCCGGAAGAGCCCGAAGCCGCGATTGCGGTTCAGACGTTTGATGCCAAGCCGGGCAGTTCGGCGGCGACGGGGCTCTGGTACCGTATGCCGTGGTGGGAAAAGGGCGCCGCGGTGATGGTGTTCCTCCTTTCGATTGGCGGATGGCTGATTAACGGGCGTCCGGCGGAATCGAAGAAGAGCCCGCGATCGATGAGCGTGCCTTCGCCGGCGGCCTCGGCACCTGGTTCGGGAGCAGACAGTTGGGGCGCTGAGCTAGCAGCCGACTTAGCCGGGGTAGCTCGGGGTCGACAGCTATCGATCTATCGGCCATCGAGAACGATGCAAAACTATGTGATCGAGTTTCAGGGGGCCATTCAGGAACGTTCGCTGGGTTGGATCGTGCGAGCGACGGATGCGAAGAACTATTACTGTCTTAAGTTAGAGCAAGACCGGAATGGGTCGGTCAAATTAGTGCGGTTTGGCGTGGTCGATGGACGAGAAGATGCGCATACGCAAGTACCGTTGTCGATACCGCCAACTTCTCCGGCAGGCAGCTTCAAGATCCGGGCCGAAGCCAAGGGCCCTAACATCACGACGTATGTCAATGGGCAGGCGGTGGACGTGTGGGTGGATCAGCGGCTGACTCAGGGGGCAGCCGGGTTCAGCAATGAACGCGGAGAGCGGGCAGTCATCAAGACGGTACAGGTGTCCTTCTAACAGGGACTACGGCTGGCGAAAAGAGTGGAACAAGGGGAACATCGATGAGTAACGAAAACCAAGACGATCGTTGGCTTTGGTTCATAGATGACGCGCCGCTGCAGGCGCTTCTACGGGCTGAATCAGCGATGCCTTCGATGAAGATGCGAGCGGCATCGTCACCGTCGATCGTGAAAGCGGTATCGCTGCACATGGAAGGGCGAGGCAGCGAGGCGATCACAGAGCTGACAAAGGCGGTGGAGGGGGGGGATCGCCACCCCGACGTCTACATGATGCTTGGCCAGTTCCATTTCGAGAGTGAAAACTGGAACTTGGCGGCGGATACGTATCGGCGGCTAGTGGAACTGGACCGCAAACATGCGACCGGAGCCTTCAATCTGGGAGTCTGTCAACATCGTTTGCACGCGTGGGTGGAAGCGGAAGCGAGCTTTCGACAGAGCCTGACAAACCATCCTGGGCGGGTTGATGCCTATCTTGGCTTAGGGATAGCTTGCTTACAACAACAGAAGGGACAGGCGGCGCTCGAAGCCTTTGATCGGGTGCTGGCCAAGGACACTCGTTCCGTGCCGGCGCGATTCGGCCGGGCAGCCTCGTTGCAACTGTTGAAACGCTACGAGGAGGCGCTTGCCGAATACGACACAGTTCCGGCAGAGGCGGAGTTACTGGTTCATTTGACGAAAAATTGTTTGGCCGCCGCGGCGGCACAAAGGGACATCGCGGGGTTGAAACGCTATGGCCAGAAGCTATTGGATCTCGATAGCGGGTCGGGGTCGGCGAATGAGGCGCTGGGGATGGCTGCACTGATGCGCGGCGATTTCAAGGCGGCGGTTAGTTTTTACGAACACGCAATTGCCGCCGGGGTCGACGGTGCGGAGGTTTGGGCTGGGTTGGGTACGGCGGAAACCCGGGGTGGGAATCATCAGGCTGCGCAAGCGGCGTTCCGGCGAGCCCTGGAATTGCAGCCGAATCACGCTGGCGCGCTGTTTGAACGGGCGGCGCTGGAAGACCGGCGCGGTACGGCGGCCGATGCGCGACGGGAATGGGAGAAGGCCGCGGTGGGAACTCGCTCGGAGGCGGCGTATTGGAATTTGGCGTTGGCGGCGCAACGGCAGGGTGATCCGAAGGCCGCCATCGAGGCGCTGCAACAGCTACTAGCGGGTAATCGCCAGCGCCACGATGCGTGGTATCTGTTGGGGGAACTACTTTCTGCGGACGATCGTCGAGCCGAGGCGGCCAAAGCGTTTGCCGAGGCGCTTCGGATCAAGCCGGATTGGCTCGATGCGCAATTCAATTTTGGGCTGCTGGCGTGGAGGGCGGGTCATTTGGATCGGGCATGGCAGGCGTTTGAATCTGCGGCAACGCGACAACCGGAGCGTTCCGAGCTCCTCGAAGCGATGGCGCAGTTGGCCGTGGAGCGGGGCGACCCCAACCGAGCGGCCGATGCGTTGCAGAAGCGGGATCGGCTTGGCGGAGGATCGGCGACATTGAACTTCAATGTCGCCGTCGCGTTGCAGCGAGCTGGCCGAGCGCGCGAAGCAGAGGCGCTTTACCGCCGGTCGGTCTCGGCCAATCCGTCGTTCGTCGAAGGGCTGGTCAATCTTGGACATGCCCTGGAGGCCCGGGGCGACAGGGATGGGGCGGCTGATTGTTGGCAAAAGGCGGTGGAGCTTCGTCCAGGGTTAGCGCTGTAGAGCGACAGGTCGATATCGCGGGTTCGAGGCGACTCGTCGCCTTTTCCTTGGCTTTGGCAAAAAGATGGTCGAACCGGATAGAGAGTCCGGCTTGGTGGCGAGGATGGTCAGCCAAGACATCGGAAAACCGCTGGTCGCTGGTCCCACTGCTCTGCTGTCTTTGCAGGAGAGGCCGTTGACGTTGCTGGCTAGCTTTACTGCAATGGTCTCTTGGTCATGTATTACACGGTCAGCAACCGCGTACTGAGCAATGGGGCCTTGACGTCGGACATGGAGACGAACTCGTACTGGACATCGGACGGGACGGAGCCGCTGGATCAGTTGTCGAGTTGGACGGCGGAGACGCCGGAAAGTTTTCGGAAGGCGCGGGTGCGGACGGCGAGTAAGTTTCCGCAGATTCTGGGCCCGGAAGAGCAGGAGAAGCAGCGGCACATGGGGGTGTTTGTGCATGGGACGACGCGGCGCGGCGGTACAGGGGGATTGCGGACGGGTTGTACGCGGCGAACGATTTGGGGGTATGCGTGTTATTCACGGGGCCATCGACGGTATCCGCGCTGGGATATATTCCGGATCGGGTAGACGCGCGGCGGGCGGCTGATTTGTTGGCCAAAGTGCTGAGTGTCCTATATGATTGGGTGACGGTGAAGCAGGTGGAGGGGTCGAAAGATCCGGCGAAGGGCTGCCGGGCGAAGATATCGCTGATTGCGCATAGCGCAGGCGGTACAGACGGTTTGGACGCGGAAGAACGAGCCGCTGCTGGTTCGCTTGATTAACCAGATGTTATTAGTGGCGGCGGAAGTCGACAACGACCTTTTGGGAAGCGCAGAGGCGGTGGAGGCTCGGACGGGGACGCGATGGCAAACCTTTGCGTTCGGATTACCGCGCTCTATAGGAGCCGGGATTCGACGTTGGGGCTGTCAGCGGAATTTGAGCATTTCGGAAAGCGACGATAGGGACCGAGCGGATTGGCGGGCGGGGAGCCGGACAACGTTTGGGACGTGGATTGCTCGGGCTGGTCGCCCCATCAGTAGGAAAGGTTCATCCGGCACACTTCGAGCCGACTCAATCGAAGTGCGTCAAGTTCATGCGGCAACTGCTGCAGAGCGAAGACCGGACACTGATTACGACTTGGGTGAAGAGTGCCGTTTAGCTGGCCTTTTTGATAATGGGGGCTTTCTTCAGACTGGAGGGATCCAGGATGCCGCGCATGCGGGATACGAGGGATTTACCGAGGCTGATTTCTGCCGGCTTGGCTTTGTGGCCAGGCATTTTGGGGTCGATGAACTCACGGCGGAAGAGTTGATCGGAAGTTAGGGCGATCAAGAGTTGGAGCTCTTCGATTGTAACTTGGATGTTCGTATG
>CANNLB010000231.1 GCA_947505565.1 Acidobacteriota bacterium
CTTCCAACGTCATCGGGGAGCAGGCATCGCCATTAAAATGGACTTGGCCCTTGAGCAATCCAGCGACCCGCATAGGTTCACTGGCAGCGGATGGTTGCACGGCCCGGAGTTCCGCGATGGGCTCGGTGTGTCTGCCAAAACAACGATCACTTCCCCGGCTTCCGCTTTATCGAGATCTCGAGAGAGGTGCGTTTTGGCTTCTTGAACGTTGATGTTGATCTTGGTTTGATTACGGGCGTGAAGATCAAGACGGAATGTTGGTCAGGTTTGGCGGTATTTGGCGATGACCTCTTCGTTGACTTCGACGCCGAGGCCGGGCCCGGTGGGGACATTCAGGTAGCCCTCGTCGAGGGTGATGGGGTTCTTCACGAGTTGTCGGCTGAGGGGGCCTTGGGAAGTATTGAACTCGACGAACTCGGCGCGGCGCTGGAAGGCGGTGAGATGGAGCGAAGCCGCGGTGAGCAAGTCCGAAGACCAGGAGTGGGGAATGACAAGGCGGTTGGCGCGTTCGGCCATATGGACGATTTTGCGGCCGACGGTGAAGCCCCCGCAGCGGGTGAGGTCCGGCTGAAGAATATCGACACCGCCGCGTTCGATAAGTTGTTGGAAGCCCCAATCGGTGGCTTCCTGCTCGCCGCAGGCGATGGGGACGCGGACGGCGCTCGCGACCTTATGATAGCCGTCGTAGTCCTCGGGGTGGAGGAGTTCTTCGACGAAGTAGGGGTTATACGGCGTAATGGAATCGACGAGGCGAATCGCTTCTTTCGGGGTGCGTTCGACGAACCAGCCGGTATCGACGAGGAGGTGGCGATCGGGCCCGAGGGCGGTGCGGGCGGCTTCGACGAGGGGGACGTCGCGGCGTTCGTTTTGGCCGAAGCCGCCCCAGCCGAACTTGACGGCGGTGAAGCCTTGGGCGGTGTACGTGGCGACGGCTTCGGCCATCGCCGCCGGCGTGGACCGGAAAAGCGTGCTGGCATAGGCGGGGATGCGGCTGCGCCATTTGCCTCCAAGGAGGATGTGGATGGGCTCGCCGTAGGCCTTGCCGCAGATATCCCACAGCGCGATATCGAGGGCGGAGATGGCTTGGAGCGCGACCCCGCGTCGGCCGTAATAGATGCTGCCGCGGTACATCCGATACCAGAGGCGTTCGACTTCCAGGGGGTTTTCTCCGATGAGGAGCGAGGCCAGGCCGTCGAAGCATTCCATGCCGGGTTCCAGGCTCCACTTGGGGGCGTCGACGCAAGCTTTGGCGACGGAGGCGCAGGTTTCGATGTCGGAGTAACCAGTGAGGCCGGTGTCGGTCGTGACCTTGACGAGGCCCATGTAAGTCGGGCCTTCGGGTTCGGCGGCGGTGGCGGAATTGTTATACAGACCGGGAGATTTCAGGACGATGAGTTCGACGCTGGAGATCTTCATAGCGTCGTTTCTTCGGCAATCACGTAGAGGGTTTGGCCCTTGAGAGGGCGGGCGCTGCGGTGGGTCATGAGGAGGTAACCAGCACGATTAGCGCAGATTTCGAGGGGGGCTTCGGCGTGGTCGGAGAAGTCGTGGAGGCGGCCGAGAAGATCGCCCGCGGCCACGGGGGCGCCAAGATCCACGAGCGGTTCCCAGACGCCATCCCGGGGGCAGGGGACATAGGCGCTGAGTTCGGTGGCGGAGACGAGGCGGGGTGGGGGCGAGCCGAGGGGGCGGATATTTTGGACGGGTTCGGGGAGGAGTTGATAGTGGCGCAGGACGTTGCGGATGCCTTCGTAGGCGTGGCGGATGCCTACCGGGTCGGCCGTTTCGCCCGAGCCGAACTCGCCGCCGATGGAGATTTTGCCGAGGGCCTCGGCGTGGTTGGTAAGAAGGCCGGATCCCATGGTGGAAGCGTAAATGAACAGAAACGGGGTGTCGAAAAGGCGGGCGACCGTTTCGATTTCTGCGGCCTGGGCACGGTCGGGGATCGTGTGGAAGGAGGTGCAGAGGGGGAAGGCACCTTCGCGGCCGCCGGAGTGGACGTCGATGACGACGCGGCCCAGGGGGAAAATTTGCGTGGAAACGAAGTGGGCGATGCGGGAAGAAAGGCTGCCCTGGGGCTGGCCGGGGAAGGCCCGGTTCATGTTGACGTGGTCGAAAGGGGAGACGCGTTGGTTGGCGCGGCAGGCGCTTTCCGAGAGCTGGGGCATCAGGATTACCCGGCCGTGGAGCGACGCGGGGTCGAGATCGCAGCAGAGGCGTTTGACCGCGATTTGGCCTTCGTATTCGTTGCCGTGGGTACCGCCGAATACGAGCACTCCGTTCGGCGGGTGGAGCAACGTGCCGCCGAGCGTGCCGTTGATGATCGTGAGGGGGACGAGCGAGTAGCCCCAAGCCCCATCGAGATGGAACTGGACTTGGTAGTGGGTCGTGCCGGGGCGCTCAAAATCAATGGAGTGGGGTTCGACCACGAGGGTCGGCATGGGAGGTTACCTCAGCATCTAGGGTACGGCAGGATGGCAGCATTCGGTATGGGTTGTTCAGTATGCTGGAAGCCATGCTGGAATCAAGTGCTCCGAAAGCGACAGCGGTGGAACGGGCCATGGCCATGCTTGAGTATTTGGATGGCTCGCGGCGAGGGCTGAACATATCGGAGATGAGCCGGAAGTTGGGGATTCCGAAAAGTTCGGCGCATGTGATTGTGGTCACTTTGGAACGGTTGGGGTATGTACGGAAGCAGGAGGATTCGCGGCATTACACATTGGGTTTGAAAGCCTATGGGTTGGGGCAGGGAATGTTGCGAGGCTTATCGATTGCGAAGTTGGCGATGCCCTATATGCAGGCGCTCGCCGACCAGTGGCGGCGGCCGGTGCATTTAGCGGTGCCCGATGGGGACCAAGGGATTTACATCCAGAAGGCGGAGTCGCCCGGGTTGATTCAGTTTGATACGTATGTGGGGCGGCGGATGGATCTGCACTGTACGGGCGTGGGGAAGGTGTTATTGGCCTGGGGGCCGCCGGACATCTTGGCGCGATTGACCGCGAAGCCGATGTATATCCGTTACACGAAGAACACAATTACGAATCCGAAGGCCTTGCAAAAAGAGGTGGCGACGGTGCGGAAGCAGGGTTGGGCGGTGGATGATGAGGAGGAAGAATTAGGGGTGCGTTGTCTGGCCGTGCCGGTGTTTTCGGCGCCGGGGCGGTTTGTGGCCGGGTTGTCGGTCACGGGAACGACGCGGCAGATTCCGTTGGATGAGGTGGAGGCGGTGGCGCGGCGGTTGCGGCAGGCGGCGCTCGCGATGTTTGCGCCGGCGGTGGACTTATGCGCGGAGGGATAGGATAGTCGCTGCCTCGACACCGGCTCCGAGCGCGGCGCGGGCGGCGGTGAAGAGGCGTGGAAGGTGCGGGACTCCCGGCTAGACCGAGTGGTGGCCATCAAACAGTTACAGACCGTCCATGGTGCCGAGTTGCCATCGCCGCGCTCCACCCTCTGCCCATTGGTCAGATCTATGACGCTGCGCCGGACTATCTCGTGCTCGAGTATATCCACCGAGCACCGCACCAGGGTCCGTTGCCGATGGCCGAGGCGGCGACCGCGGCCCAACCAATAACCCGCGGTCGATCAGCGTCTCGCCGGGCGCCGCGCGCCCGATTCCCTAGCGGCGGTGTCGCGGCGCCATTCCCATCCTCTCGGTCCCGATATCGGTGCCGACATCGCGCCCGGAATGAAGACAATCGTTTTGAAGTGCCTGCACAAGGATCCGGCGGACCGTTCGGGGAGCTTCGCCGTGCTGCCTTTTCCCAACAGGAGCGCAGACGAAGAGAACGAGAATTGCTGCGATGGTTTGGCAGAAGATGACGTTGCACCTGCGGGCGAAGATTCCCGGCCTGAGCGTCATCGCCCGAACCTCGTCGCTCGCCTTCCGGGGTAACGACCTAGACCTCCGCTGCATCAGCGAAGCACTCGACGTGGGCAAAATGCTCGAAGGCAGCGCCCAGCCGGCGGATCGCATTTTGGGTTAGACCGTTACGGCCGCGAACGCACCGACGATTTTACGGTTCAGGAGGAGAGATCCGCCGCCATCACCGGGTCGTGGCAGCTCAAACGCTCCCCGGCTAAAGAGCGGACTCTGCCGAACCTCCGGGCCTGCCAGTTCTACCTGAAGTCCCTCCACCAGCTTCGGCGGTTCACTCCGCAGTCCTTCCGCCGTAGCCTTGAATAGCTGGGGCAAGCCATCTCGTTGGACCCCAAATGTGCGTTGGCCGAGGTCGGTCTTGCTTGCCCTCAAGAGGGCCTGAGCTTCTCCGTTGTCCCGCAGTTTGGCGCTGCGTACTCCCGCGCTGAATCCTGATTTGCCGGGTGCCCATGCCATGCCTGGCGACGTCGCGGTGGACTGCGGCTTCGCAGGGCGCCGCCGAGGCACGTCAGCAGATGCGCCGGTTTCTAAGGGAAGATCCGTTGAGACAGAACGGCCAGCCTTGGCTTCGTTCTGCCGGCCCAGGGTCTGGAACCGCCTGCCTACGCAGAGAAGGCGCGCGCACTGCCATCAATTCAACCTCCAAGATGGGACGGCCGGCGAGCTTTTTGCCGATCGTCGGGCAATCCGTCAGAACGGAAGAGCTCTTGGCGAAGCTCTTGCCGGGCGACGTCTGCCGAGCGTCGGCTGCGGGCAACTGAATCAGGCCGTGGAATGGGCCGCGAATGCGATGGATCAGCGAATCCCCGCGTTCGCCGATTATAGAGTCCGGTCGTTGGAGCCGCGGGTGCGCCAGCTGGCCGGTTGGCCCGCCCTCCTCGCGAAGATGAATGGGATTGATGCTGCATATACCGAGGTCAAGCGGAAATGCCGAGGAGGGATAGCGAATCCCGGTGGAACATCTCTTCCATGCGATCGAGATTGAGGCGCGGGAGATTGGTGCCTTCAAGCATGTCGTTCAGGTGGCGCATGCCGTCGATGGAGGCGTCGATGGTAGTGAACGGGTAGTCGCTGCCGAGAAGGAGTTTGTGCCAGACGCCGTATTCCTGGACGAGCATCAGCGAATGGTAGTTCTGAAAAGGACGGTAGTGGAGGGCGGAGCAATCGGCGTAGATGTGGCGGTGCTTGCGGATGGTGGCGACGCACTCGCCTTCGTAAGGATGGCCGAGATGGGCCAGAATCAGGCGGACTTCAGGGAAGCGCGTGGCGACCTCGTCGAGATGGCGGGGAAGGGTGAATTCGAGCGGGGCCTGAGAGATGAACGTCGTGCCGGTATGGAGGAGCACCGGGAGGTTGTGACGGGTGGCGTAGGCCCAGAGGTCGTCGAACTGCCGGTCCTGCGGGTAGAAGCCGGCGTACATCGGCATCAGCTTAATGCCCTTTAGCTTGAGGGTTTGATGGCCGTGGGCGAGCTCCTCGCGCCAGTTGGGTTGGGTGGGGTCCAGGGCCAGGAAGCCGATGAGGCGGTCAGCGTGGAGGGCGACGTAGGCGGCGACCTCGTCGTCGGGGACCCAGAGGCCGGAAAGCTTGGCCTTGCCGCCGAAGACGATGGTTTTATCGCAGAGGGTGGCGCCGGCGCGGTAGGCGTCGTAGTGGACGGTGAGGTCGACTTCCTGGTCGCCGCGGGCGTGCCGGGCTTGGGCTTTGAAGTCGTCAGAGAAGTGGCGGGGGTATTCCCAGAAGTGGCTCGATGACCATGTCGGTAGGATATACGATTCATTACGAGCCTATTGATTGCCGT
>CANNLB010000232.1 GCA_947505565.1 Acidobacteriota bacterium
GCTATGGCTGGCTCGGGGTGCCAGATGCCGAGGGAGAAGAGAGCGGCGGCGGCGGAGAGGCCGCAGAAGCCGATTCGGGTGCGGGCGGGGCGGGGGCCGAGGCGGCGAGTTAGGAGGTCGGTGAGGAAGCCTCCGGCCCACGTCGCTGCTACCCCGAATAAGAGCGGGAGGCCGGCGTAGTAGGACGCCTCCGTGAGGGACATGCCTCGCTGCTCTCGGAGATAAGTGGGGAACCAGGTGATGTAGAACTGCCAAAGTAGCGTGGAGCCGAAGGCGGTACCAAGCAGTGACCAGAGACGGGGGTTATGGAGAAGGGCGGCCCAGGGGGTGGCGACCGGGATTTGAGGTTGGTCGGCTGGACGGTTGCGGTAGACGGCGTACCAGGCGGCGGCCCAGAGGAGGCCGAAGGCTCCAAAGACAACGAACGGGGCTCGCCATCCGTAGTAGAGAAGGAGATAGCCGGCGATGGGCGGGGTGAGCGCGCCGCCGAGACGGCCTCCGCCGAGGAAGGCTCCGAAGGCGGTGGCACGTTCGTGGATGGGGACCCAGCGCGAAAAGGCCGAGGCGATGGAAGGGGAGAAGGCGGCTTCGAGACCGCCGAAGACGAAGCGGATGGTGAGGAGCGAGACGTAGCTCCAGGCGGTGGCGGTGAGGGCCGTGAACAGCGACCACCCGGCGATGGCGAAGGTGACGAGGCCGCGGGCACCGTGGCGGTCGGCGAGGATGCCCCAGGGGGTTTGGCCGAGGAAGTACGAGAGGCTGAAGATGCTGAAGACGAAGCCGAGTTCGGTTTGGGAGAGGTTGAAATTGCGGCGGAGTTCAGGGCCGGCGATGGCGATGCAGACACGGTCCGTATAGCAGACCATGTTGATGAGGAGGGCGAGGAGGACAATCCGATGGCGATGGGCCATGGGCTAGAGGCCTTCGGGGGTGGGGGTGTCGGGGTCGAGGGGGTAGAGGGGTCGGGAGACCTTCTTGAACGGGAGTTGGCGGAGGTTGGCAGAGGAGACGCCAGGGGTATCGACGACGAAGATGGCGGCGGCGAGGGGTTCGTAGGCGGCTCGGAAACCGTTGGGGGATTTGACGACGACGATTTGGCAGTAGACGGGGTCGATGCCGTGGGAGCGGAAGAGTTCGGGGTCGACGGTCATGGCGGAGCGTTCGGCGACTAAGATGTGGACATGGCCGGAAACGAGGACGGCGGCGCGGCCCATGGAGGTGGTGATGCCGGTGTTGTAGCCGCGGGCGCGGGCGGTCCAGGAGCCGTCGGAGAGGAGTTTAACGTAGGCGGAGACTCGGACGGGTTTCGAATGTTTTTTGTCGAAGGACGCGCCGATTTTGCGGGTGATGGTGGCTCCGACGCCGGCTTCGAAAGCGGCGGCGACAGTGGCGGGGTCGACGAGGAAGATGGCGGCGGGGCCGGAGAGGGGGGCATTGAGGAGATGCTTCAGGACGCCGGTGGAGTCGCCGGGGGAGCCAGAGCCGGTGGAGTCCGAGGACTCGGCGAGGATGGTGGGGCCGGTGGGGAGGGAGAGGGCGGCGGCGATGGCTTCGGGGACGGGCGTGAGGGTGATTTCGAAATCGTTTTTGCCGCGCCACAGGCGGCGGGCGAGGGTGTCGGCGTAGCGCTGGGCGGACTTGGGTCTGTTGTTTGTGACGGCGACGACGGAGCAGCCCATTTCGGCGATGTCGAGCCAGGGTTGGACGGGGAAGATGGAAATGGCTTCGGCGAGGCCGGAGGCTTCGACTGCTTGGGCGGCGGTGATGAGGGCGTGCATGGGCCCGCGGTGGGTTTGGGAGTTTTCGGGAGGGATGATGAGGGGGAGTTTGCGGTACGCGATGGAGGGGCGGAGTTCGCCGGAGAGGGTGCGAAGAAGGAGGCGGGCCGCTTTTTGCCCGGTTTCGAACATGTCGATGTGGGGGTAGGTGTGGTAGCCGACGATGGCGTCGGCGAGGGTGACCATGCGTTGAGTAAGGTTGGCGTGGAGGTCGAGGGTCAGGAAGATAGGCTTGCGGGGGCCGAGAATTTTGCGGGCTATTGTGAGGATACTGCCTTCGACGTCGTCTTCGGCGACGGCGGTTTGGGCTCCGTGCATGGCGAGGAGGAGGGCGTCGGGGTTGGCCTCGGAGAGGTGATGGGCGAAGTCGTTTTTGAGGCGGGCAAAGTCGGTTCTGCGGAGGCGGTTGGCGGTGATGGCCCAGGCGGCGCAGACAGGGGCAGTTTCGATGCTCGGGGTGGCCGAGAGGATGTCGAGGAAGCCTCCCATTTCGGTGAGTTTGCCGGAGTGGCGGGCGAGGACGGCGGGGCCGAAGACGGGGTTGAAGTCGTCGTAAGTAGTGGGGACGGGGGAGAAGTTATTGCTTTCCTGGAGGATGGCGGCGACGGCGATTTTCATGGGTTAGGCTCGATGGGTTCGTGGAGGGTGAGGATGCGGTCGGCGGCGACGTCTTTGATGCTTAGCTTGGCTCCGCCGGGCCAGATGATTTCAATGGTGGCGGCCTTTGTTTCGGCTCCAAGGCCAAAGGTGACGCGCGGGTCATGGGAGGAGAGGAAACCGCTGCTGGGGCTGAGCCAATCGTAGAGTTTGCGACCGGAAGGGGTGGTGATGGTGATGCGCGCGCCGATGGAGTCGCGGTTGGCTTTGTGGCCGACGAGGCGGAGGGTGAGCCAGTGGCCGCCGCTGGACGCGGAGTTTAGAAGGATGGCGGGTCGGCGACCGAGGGAGGTGACGACGATGTCCTGGTGCCCGTCGTTATTTAGATCGACGATTGCGGCACCGCGTTGGTAGCCCACTGTTTGGAAGTGATCGCCCATCTTGCTGGAGACATCGAGGAAGCGTTTGCCGTCGAGGTTTTCGAAGATGGTGTCGTGCTGGGCGGCGTTTGACCGTAGGGTATCGACGTCACCGTTGGCGGAGAAGATGTCGCGCCAGCCGTCATTGTTGTAATCAAGAAAGGCCGCACTCCAGCCGGAGAAGGGCAAGCTGAGCGGGCCGAGGCCGGTGGCGGCGGAGGCGTCGCGGAAAGACTGGCCGCGGACGTTGCGGAAAAGGCCCCAGACTTGGTCGGTGAGGTCGTTATAGAAGACGTCGGGCCAGCCGTCGTTGTCGAAGTCGCGCAGGACGGTGCCCATGGCGGAGACGGTGGCGGCATCGTCGTTGAAGGCGACGCCGAGGGCCAAGCCTCGTTCCAGAAAGGTGCCGTTTTTTTGATTGATGTAGAGGAAGTTGCCCTCTGTATCGTTGGCGATGAAGATGTCTTCCCAGCCGTCTCCGTTGACGTCGGCGACACCGATGCCCATGCCTTTGCCCAGGGCGGTGCCGAAGCCGGCGGTTTCGGTGACATCTTGAAAGGTACCGCGGCCGGTGTTGCGAAAGAGGCGGTGGGGGACGCTGGGATAGGTCTTGGGATGGCAGTAGTATTCGACGCCGTCTTCGCGAACGCAGCGTTGGTCGGATGCTGGGGTCCAGAGGGTGTAGTTGGAGAGGACGAGATCGAGATGGCCGTCGTGGTTGTAGTCGAGCCAGGCGGCTTGCACGCTGAGGGTTCCGGGCGGTTTGGTGCCGATGCCGGAGGCGGCGGTGACGTCGCGGAAGGTGCCGTCGCCCTGATTGCGGTAGAGGGTGTTGGTGCCGGCGTTGGCGACGAAGAGGTCGGGGAAGCCGTCGTTGTCATAGTCCGCGGCAGCGGCACCGAGGCTGTAGCCGAGGGTTTCGCCGGCGAGGCCCGCGCGTTGGGTGACGTCCTCGAAACGGCCTCCGCCCAAGTTGCGGAGAAGGGCATTGTGGAAGGCGGGATTTGCTTTTTTGAGGGACGGGAACTCGGCGCCGTTTGTGAAGTAGAGATCCATCAAGCCGTCGTTGTCAAAATCGAGAACAGCGATGCCGCCGCAGAGTGGTTGGGGGAAGTATTTGCGACCGCCGGAGAAGCCGTTATTGGTGATGTAAGTGAAGGTGCTGTGGGTGGCGACGTCGATGAACCCGGGGCGGATTTGGGCGAGCAGCAGGAGCCAAGCGAAGGTTTTCATTGCGCCGCTCCGCGGCAGGGCGGGGTGAGCCAATCGGGCAGGTTGCGGCACGCGGGAGCTGAGTTGGGAGCGGCGAGGGCGGCGGCGGTGCGGAGGAGGGGGGCGGCTTCTCTGGGGGGCAGGAGGAGGCCGTGGAGGTGATAGGGCCGGTCCCATTCCGGCCAACGCTCTTCGATGCGGCGCAGGCGTTGAATGGCCTCCGCAGTGCGTTTTTCGAGCGCGAGGACGACGGATTCGGTGAGGAATATGCCGCGGTTTTCCGGGGCGTCGGTTATGGCGAGAGTGAGCGTTTGGGCGGCTTCGCGGTAGCGGCCATGGGCGGCGAGGAGGAGGGCGGCTTGCTCGACGAGTTGCGGGCGTGCGCCGCGCCATGACGGGGAGGGCGCGACGAGTTTGAGGGCTTCGTTGCCGCGTCCGAGGCGATCGAGGATTCTGGCCTTGAGAAGCAGGTATTCGGCGGATTGCTCGGTGGTGGGGATCTTGTCCAACGCCGAAAGGGCGGCCGACGGCTCGGCAGTTTGGAACAGGGCGATCGCTTGGTCGAGTAAGCTGCCGGAGCGTTCGAGGAAGGGTAGTGCCTGAGCCGGTCGGCCGGCGTCGAGAAGCGCGCGGCCGACTTGGGATAGTACATCCTGGTCGGAGTTTTTTGTCAGAAGGGCTTGGAACTCCGGCGTGGCGTCGGTCTCGTTTCCATCGGCCAGTAGGAGCTTCGCCAGATGGAGGCGGAGGAGAGCGTCATCGGGTCGGGCGGCGACCATGGCGCGAAACCGGGCGATTTCGCGGGCGCGGCGTTCGGGCGGGGATAAGGTGGCGAGATCGATCATGCCGGGCTCACGGCGGGGATCCCGTTGGCGGGCGGGGCGGAGCTTTTTATATTGTTCGAGCCAACGTTGTGCTTCCTGCTCGTGGCCGTGCTCCATCAGGATACGGCCGAGGTGGAGCCGTACTTCCCAACCGGTCGGGTCGATTTCGGCGGCTTGGCGGAAGGCTTTTTCTGCCTGAGTGGGGCGATCGAGCGCGAGCAGAACCAGCCCGTATTGATCCAGCGCGCGGACGTCTTTGGGGTTCAGTTTGAGCGCCGTTTCGAGGTGAGCGATCGCGTCTTCATCCCGGCCCAGCCGGTGGAGTAACCAGGCTCTGGCGGTGTGGGCGGGTGCTAGCGCGGGGTTGAGGCGGACTGCTTCGGCGAGGTGGGCGAGAGAGTTTTCCGGATCGGTTTTCCAGCATAGCTGGGCGAGCTGAAAGTGTCCAGTCGGGTCTTGCGGTTGGCTGGCAACGTAGGCTGCGAGGGCCGCCATTCCTTCCTGCGAACGGGCCTGGGAGCGGGAGGTGGAATTGGCGACAGCGTAGGCGCGATCTCGTTGGGCGTTGAGATCGGCGGGTTGGAGTTTGAGATAGCGATCAAAGGCCAGGGCCGCGTCGCCAAAGAAGCCGGCATCTTCGGCGGCGCGGGCGAGAGCGAGGGCGATACCGGGGTGGAGCGGAGCCTGGTTTTGGGCGCGGGCGAGGAGAAAGACGGCGCGTGGGGAATCGCCGCTGGCCGCGTGGGCAGAACCGAGTTCGAAGAGGACGGCCGGGTCGTCCGGGCGCAGGCGGAGCGCGGCTTCCAGCGCCTCCCGGGCGCGGGCGAAATCACCGGCGCGGGAGGC
>CANNLB010000233.1 GCA_947505565.1 Acidobacteriota bacterium
GCCGACCGTACCGGCGACGTTAGCGGGCGTCGTCCACTTTGCCACGTTCTTCGAATCGATGCCGAGAGCCCATACGCCATTCTCTGCGCCGGAACAGCTATTGGTGGTGGAGACGTAAGCGAAGCGATCAACGACAACCAGACCCTGGGCGTTGGCACCGGGGGGCAGAAACGAAAGGCCCGGAGTGGGCTCTTCCCCATTGCCCAAGTAGACCGAATGGAACTTGCCGTCGCCACTCAAGGAGTTGACCCATTGCACGCGCGGGGAGAAGGGATTGGGAGCAGCCGCCGCTGGCTTAGCGGCGGGCACCGTCGGCGCCTGCGGCCGAGGCGCGGGATCGCGTTTCAAGGTGACAGCGCCTTCATAGGGCTCGCCTACGCCGCCCTTAGCGGAGGTGCCGCGGCCTGGGGCCGACCCGGTGGGGACGGGCGGATAACCGAGGCCTGTGGGGCGGGTAACGGCGGAAGTCATCCCGCCCGGGCAAGCGAGGGTGCCAGGCTTGGCGGCGGCGGGGGTTGCGAAGTTGCTGGTCCATTCGGTGCGGGCTAGGTCGAGGTCATAGGCAACGACGGTGTCATTGCTTCCGCCAAAGAAGCCGAGCGCGCGGAAGCCGCGATGGCCGATGAAAAAGTCGACCAGCGACGGCGGCATGAGGGTATTCAGCTGGCGGGCAGCGTTGGCTGGCTTGACCTTCCAAACGAGTTCGAAGCCGGGCTTGCTCATCGATTGAGTTGAAATCTTGCCATCGTTGCGGACCCAAAAGGATCGCTGGGCATCGAAGCCGCTGGTCATCCAATCTCCTTGCCCCCTTTGGGCAAAAGCGGTGAACGCGGTGAGGGTCAAAAGCAGGGGCACGGAAGGCGAAATGATTCTACGCAGGACCAAGGGTATCTTCTCCAATTCGAACGTCGCTTCTAGATCATATAACGCAAGCGGGCTCGTTTGGGATATAGTGTGGTTTTCGGAGACATGCCGTTCCATATGAGAAAATCCCTGCCCGCTTTTTTATTTCTTGCTGCCGCTTCGCTGGCTTGCGCTGCCGATTGGTTGACCGACGGAGGAGACTCCAAACGGAACAACTGGCAGAAGGACGAAAACATCCTGACGAAGGCCAACGTCAAGGGCATGCAGTTGCTTTGGAAGAAGAAGCTCGACAATGCGCCTCGGCAAATGCATTCGCTGCTTGAGCCGCTCGTCATCGGCAAGGTCGAAACCAAGAGTGGCCCGAAAGGGTTGGTGATCCAGGTTGGCGTTTCGAATAATGTATATGCTCTGGACGCCAAGAGCGGCGAGATGGTGTGGCACCGGAAGCTGGAGAGCACGTTTGAAGATACGCCGGGAGGCCGCGGCCCCAGCGTGTTGTGCCCTGGCGGGATGACGGCCAACGTCACCATCGGCCCGGGCGAACAACCGGGTAGCTACAAGATTTATGGCGCGGGATGGGACGGTCGCCTGCATATCCTAAACGCCGCCGACGGGGAACCGCTGTCGAAGCCGTTGAAGTTCATGCCGCCCAACGGCAAGCCCTACGCGTTGAACTTGGTCAAAAACGTCATTTACACGCACAGCGCCCAGGGCTGTGGCGGTAACCCGAACATGGCCTACACCTACGACTTGGCGACGCACAAAGTGGGTAGTTGGGGCCCGGCCGGCGGTGGCATGTGGGGGCGTTCCGGCCCGGCTGTCAGCAAAGATTTGGTGATGTACACCGGCACCGGCGACGGCAAATGGGATCCGGAAAACGGCGTGTATGGAAACGGCATCATCGGGGTGAAGCAGAACCCGGAAACCAAGGGCCTTGAATTGATGGACTACTACGGCCCCTCCAACGCCGAATGGCTCTGGAAGCGCGACCTCGACATGCAGGTTACTCCGACCATCTTCGACTACAAGGGCAAGGAGTACATGATCGATGCGAGCAAGGAGTGCCGCTTGTATCTGATGGATACCGAGTCGATCGGAGGAGATGACCATCGCACGGCCGCCTACCGGACCCCGCTGATCTGTAACGAGATCGTCGACTTCGCCGAAGCCGGCATTTGGGGTTCGCTCGCCTCGTGGGAGGACGCGAAAGGCACCCGCTGGGTGTTGACCCCGTTTTGGGGCGCGAAGCACCCGAAGTATAAAGCTCCGCTCGAATACGGCCCCGTGAAGAAAGGTGCGATTGCGGCCTTCAAGTTAGAGCTTGTCAACGGCAAGCCGGTGCTGCAGCCAGCCTGGGTGTCTCGCGATATGAATCAAGCCGAACCGCCGGTGATTGCCAATGGCATGATTTTCGCTTACGGCAGCGGTGAAAACACGGCCCAAGCCTTCCCCGACGTCGGTCTCGACTTCCGGATGGAACGTCGCATTCCGCTGTCGACCCATGCGGTACTGCACGCGCTCGATGCCGAAACCGGCAAAGAGCTTTGGAGCAGCGGCAAAGAGATCACTAACTGGAACCATTGGAGCGGCATTGCAGTGTCCAACGGCCAAGTTTACATCAACACCTATGACGGCCACGTGTACTGCTACGGCTTGAAGAAATGAAGCTGGTCGCGACTCTGCTTCTGCTGGGGCTGGTGAGCGGCGCGGCGCACGGCCAGCCGCTGACCCCGGAACAAATCGATCGGGCACTGGAGGCCTATCGGCGCATTTTGATGGACTGGGGCAGCCTGACCCGTTATGGCAGTGAGAACTCGGAACTGCGGCCCCAAGCGGGCCGCGTCGTTTTTCTGGGCGACGAGATCACTGAGAACTGGGGCTCGGAGTTTTTCCCGGGTAAACCGTATTTAAACCGCGGTATCATCCGCCAAACGACGCCGCAAATGCTCGTTCGTTTTCGGCAGGACGTGATTGCGCTCAAGCCGGCCGTGGTCGTCATCCAGGCCGGAACCAACGACCTCGCCAGTGTCATGGGCCCTGCCACCGAAGGGACCATGGCCGAGCACTTTATGTCGATGGTGGAACTGGCCCAACACAATGGCATCGGCGTGGTGTTGGCTTCGGTTACTCCGGTTTGTGACTGCTTCACGAAAATGACCGGCCGTCGGCCGCCGGGTAAAATCATCGGCTTGAATGGCTGGATCAAAGACTATGCCAAGAGGGTCGGTGCCATTTATTTGGACTACTATTCGGCGTTGGTCGAAGGCCGGTCGATGAAAAAAGAATATACGATTGACGGCCTGATTCCGAACGCCGCCGGCTATGCGCGCATGGCCCCGCTGGCCGAAAAAGCGATCGCCGAAGCGCTGGCTCGCTAGCGGGAACCGAAAAACGGAATCTTCTCTTTCATGTGTTCCCAAAACGTTTTTTCCCGGCCCGCATTTGGGTCGAAAGGCTTTGTGATTAGAGTCGCTTTTACATCGAACGGATCGCCCAAGCGCTCCCACGGGGCGGTCGAAAGCAGACGAACCCGGTAGCCTTCGAAGGCATAGGTCCGGCGCTCCAGCGTGCCGTCATCTTTTTCCAGCACGACCGAGAAGCCGGTCACGGTTGTCGTCTTCTTGGCTGCGGTGACCTCAACCGGATGGACGGCGCTGGGGTAGTAACCCTTCACTTCGCGGAGACGAAATGCTGTTTCGTAGCGGTTACGCCGGGCGTTGAAGATGAACACGCGCAGGCTATCGAACTCGTAATCGTGACCGCCGCGCGGAATGGTCGTCCACAGATAGTGCTTCTTGACGACTCCTTCCTCATTATTCACTTCACCCAACGGGAACCAGGACGTAATCCGGTTACCTTCGGCGTATTGGGCCACATCGTCGGGGATCGTCATCGACAAGGCCCGGGTGAGCGCCCAGCCGGCCCGGCCTTCCACGCTCCGGACCAGGCTCCAATCCTCCATTTTCACCGTATCCACCTCGGCGGCAACCTTCGGCGATTCCTTCACGACGGCAACGCGGCGGGGCGGGGCCGATTCATTCACTTCCGGAGACATGCGGCGAGAGATATCGAGCCAATCCGAAGGAGGCTTCGGCGGCTCGGGCATCGCGGGCCGATCAATGCCGTCGTCTTTGACTCTGTCTTTCTGCTTATCTTTTTTTCTTCGTTTTTTGGGGGCGGCCGAGGCGGACGAGACGTCCTTAGTCACGGCGGAGCGAAATCGAACCCGGGGGGCTAGTCGGTGTCCGATGATGATCACTTTCTCGTTCTCTTTCAACAGGTGAAAGCTGGGAGCTTGGCGGTTCGGCTCCGTGTGAAGATTCAGCACATCGTAGACCATCGCCTCGCCCTGCGCCGGTAGCTTGGCGGCGATTTCGTTGGTTGCCAGCAGCTTGTCCATTTGCTCTGGCGTCAGCAGTTTTTCGCCGTCACACCAGCCTTCGATGCCATTGGCCACGCGCACGCGGGTAAACCGTCGCCGAACCTGTAAAATTGCGAGTCGATCGGCGTGCTTCACCGTCGCCACCGTCGACGATTTCAGGGAGATCTCTTGCCGAATGTTCAGTGTGATGGGACCTGCAAAAGCTTCACCGATTATCGGCGCTTTCGGGGGACCCTGGTTACACGCTACGCCGAAAACGGCGAGCGATGCGATCAACAAATATAGAAATGCGCGCATACTACTGCGTCAAAGCCGGAGCAACCATCAGTCTAGCGTGAAGGCACATAGACGCGCAGCAATTCGAGCGAGGCATTGCTATCGATGAAATAGCTACCGAGCGCGGCCGGGATCAGCCAAGCCTGACCGGGCGCGAGTTTCCAAACGTCTCCAGCAAAAGTCAGTAACCCCTCACCCCGGCAGACGACGAGGAGGTGGAACCGTTCGGAGTCGGAGTTCCAAACCACGGGCCCTATCAGCACATGCCGCTCGGTCGCGAAATATTCGCACGTGGCCAGCAAAACGTTCGGCTCAGGAAATACCGTGGGTCCGGCGGATCGCCCCCAATCGAGGACGGCAATCGATGGCTCGACGTGCAATTCACGCGGCCGGCCGTAGTCCCATAGCCGATAGGTGACGTCGGAATTTTGTTGGATTTCGCAGATGGCCAGGCCCCCTCCAATGGCGTGAACGGTGTGCGCCGGGGTGAAATAGGTCTGCCCGGCGGCACCGGGCCACCACTCGAGAAGCGACTCGACCGATCCATCGGCCAACGCCGTGCGCAACTCGGCTTCGGTCGTCTCGTTATGAAACCCTTGCGCAATCACCGCGCCGGGATCCGCCCCGACCACGTACCACATCTCCGTTTTGCCGGGCTGGCCTTCGTGGGCCAAGGCGTAGGCGTCATCGGGGTGAACCTGTACCGAAAGCTTCTCGGTCGTGAACAGGAACTTGACGAGAATGGGGAAACGGCCGCCGGGCGCGGGGGTCACCGCCGATCCGAGCACCTCCGGCCGCAGCGTTAGCTCGCCCAAGGTCATGCCATCGCAGGAGGTGGCGATGTCGTTGGACGAAAGCCACACTTCGCCAATTCGCCGATCCGGAGCGGCGAAGAGGGGATCGAGCGAGGTGGCTCCCCACACTCGCTCGACAAACTTCGGCTTCAGCGCGATCGGCTTCATCCGAGGGAAACGATGAAGTTGTGGATGCGGTCCAAACCGCGCTCGATCTCGTGCATCGAGGTCGCATAGGAGATCCGAATATGCTTCGTCGTCCCGAACGCTTCGCCCGGAACGACAGCCACGTACGCTTCGGTCAACAGCCGTTCGCAAAAATCCATCGAGGAGTTGATACCTTTTTTACCGAAGG
>CANNLB010000234.1 GCA_947505565.1 Acidobacteriota bacterium
TTACCCTGCGGAATTCCGTCTCCGGTGCCGACATCGTGCAGCAACAAATCCGAGAACAGCGGCACCGGTTTGCGGTTGAACACGAGATTGGTGCTCTCTTCCGTGAACATCTGCGGGGTATGGCATTTTGCGCAGCCGACCGCAGCAAAGAGGTCCCGACCCCGATCCGTCTCCTCGGTCGGCCGGCCCGGCGGCAGCGGAGCGAGCAGTCGCATGAAGTTCTCAAAGTTGTCGATTCCCCGCAAACCGTTCTCTAAACTCCGCTTGTCTTCAATCGTCGAACTTCCTCCGCACGCCGCAATCTGGGCCGGGGTGAAGCCCAACGCGTATTCGTCGTTGAACAGGTCGTTGGTGATTCCCATCTCCTTCAGATAAGCGTCCCCGGCGAACGTAAGAAGCGTCGCCACCTGCGCCTTCCATCCAAACCGACCCACCCTAGGCAAACGCGACGCTACGTCGATCATCCGATGCGCCCTCCCCCGAATCCCATCGTTGTTGCGATCATCCGGATCCTCCCGCGCAATAATCGCTTGGTCCGGAATCGCCTCGATCAGCCCTGCCCCGAACAGCGGCGTCGGAATCCGTCGCGCCACGGTGTTCGCCTCCGCGGGCAAGTTGACCTGACACGCACGGTCCCCGGTCGAAAACTGACTAAAGAGCGTGTCCCCGTGCAGGGCCACGAACCGCCCGTCCGCAGTCGTCTGGCCGGCGCGAATCACCGCCGTATTGGCCACCCCTCCAATCGCCGGGCTTGCATGGCACTGGGCGCAACTATCTCCGTTAAACGCCGGCCCCAAGCCGTCCTCGGCCTTCTCGACCTCGTTAAAGTCCTCTTTTCCCTGCTCAAACAGGGTCCGCTCGGCAGCGGTAACCCCCGGCAGAACGCCCCCCAACACGGGTCGAGGCATCGGATTCTGGCTGAAAAGCAGGCCTAAAGCCAGCGTCGGTAACAGGGGCAGGTATACGATTCTTTTCATATCTTTACGTCCTGATATGAGTATCAGCGAAAGTATGAAATCCAACCGTTAAATCCCCGTAAAGCTTTCCGGGCCCAACTGGAATCGCGCCTAGTTCCGATATTTCCGCATCACCGCAATCAACCGGCCCTGTACTTCCACATCCGCCGCCGGAACCAAAATCGGCTCCATCGTCGCGTTCGCCGGTTGCAGGCGAATCATCCCGTCAGCCTCGCGGTACAGCCGCTTCAACGTCGACTCCACCCCCGCCACCAAAGCCACCACAATTTCCCCATTCCGCGTCGACTCACCCTTCTCGATCAACACGAAATCGCCATCGCAGATGTGATCGTCGATCATCGATTCCCCGCGGACCTGCAGCGCGAAAGTCGACGCATTGCCCGCAAAATCACTAAACTGCAAAGCATCGCCCTGTGCCACCTGTTCGATCGGTCGACCCGCCGCAATCCGGCCCAAAAACGGGATCGTCATCTCGCCCACCGGCAGTCGACCCCGCTCGGCCAAATACCACTCGCTAATCTCCACCGATCGACTCTGGTTAAACCCGCGTTTCAGGTAGCCCTTCGCCTCCAGCGCCGCGATGTGCTTGTGCACCGTCGCCAGAGAATTCAGATCAATTCCTTCCGCAATCTCTTCGTAACTGGGCGAATAACCCTTCCGCTCGATGAAATCGGCGAGAAAGTCAACAACCTCTTTTTGCCTGCGCGTGAGTGCCATGGGATTTGCTCTATTCTGGGCGAATCTAGGGCGAAAGTCAAGCGAAACTTCTTCAGTGGTCGAGCAGCGTCATCACGAGCTTGTCGAGCACCGCCCGCGCTTTCTCCGTCTCCCCGTTGTAGTTGTTCACCATCACGCTGAAAACCAGCGTCCCGCGCGTGGGATGCTCCAAATACCCGCCCAGGGCCGCGACGTGGGTCAATGATCCCGTTTTCGCCCTAACCCGTCCTGCTTCGCTAAAACCCTTGAACCGATTTCGTAAAGTCCCGTCCTCGGCCCCAATCGGCAACGAACTTACCCAGATCTCCCGCTCCGGCCCTTTCCACATATGCTCCAGTAACTTCGTCGAAGCCTCCGGGCATACCAAAGTCAGGCGCGACAGCCCCGAACCATCCACCAAATAAGTATCCTCCTCCCCAATCCCCATCGCCTTGAATAACTCCGCCATCGCCTCTTTCCCGCCGCCTTCCCGCCGCATAATCTCAGCGTGCAGGTTCTGGCTCTCTTTGTTCACCACTTGGATCAGCTGTCCCAACGGCGGCGACTCCCGCTCGGCCAACACGACGCAGCTAGCGCACTCTTCCCGCTCCCCGGTGAACCGATGCTTCACCCCGATTCCGCCTCGCACTCTCACTCCCCGCTTTACCAGCGCCGTCTCGAGCGCCTGCGCCGCCAACCGCGCCGGATCGTCGACGGCAAACATCTGTTCATTCTCCGGGCCACCCAGCGCAATCGATCCATCAAGCCAAATCTCTCGCGTGCCCACCGGTCGTTCAAATCGAATCCGCGTCCGCGTCCCCACCGCTCCCGTCGTCACCCTATTCTGAATCGAAAAATACTCAAAGCCAGGATTTACCGACAGTTCCGCCGGTTCGCCCGCCTCGGTTCCCGGTCGCACGGTTACCCGCACCGTGTTGTCATTCAGCAGCAGTGCCGAAACCGGCGCGCCGTACTCAAACAGCCCATCGTCGGCACCCCAGCCGGACGGCACTGGATCCCAGGCGTACCGGGTGTCATCCCCGATCACCATCCCCTCCACGCTCTTCACTCCCTTTGCCACCAGCGCATCCGCCAACTGCTCGATCGCCGCCCCTCCGGCGCCCCACTCGGCATTTCGGTCATACGGATACACGCGCCCCGAGAGCGAAGGATCCGCCCCGCCCACCAACCGTAAATCCCCAAAGATTTTCCCCTGGACGTCCGGCCCTAGCCCCGCTACCACCTGGGTCTTAAACCGATGGGCCGCCCCTAACTTCGTCAGCGCCAAAGCGGTCGAATACAGTTTCGTGTTTGAGGCGGGAACGAACCAGCTGCGGGCATTCCGCTCGTAGAGGACCTTGCCGGTTTTGAGCTCCACGACCCGCATCCCCAAGTGGGCCCGGGCCGTCACCGGTTCGCTCTGGACAATCGTTTCCATCACCACCGGCAATTTCGGCTTCTTTGCCGCGAACATCGCCGACCCAATCAATAATAGACCCAAAAGGCGCATGATTTAGGGTATACTTAAAGCCGTTGGGTTGGTGTGCGCTCGTAGCTCAGCCTGGATAGAGCGTTTGCCTCCGGAGCAAAAGGCCACAAGTTCGAATCTTGTCGGGCGCACCATCTTTTCAACAACTTACAGGAAAAACAACCATCTCAAACGCTGCCAAGGGCCATTAGGGGCCAACAAGCACAAAACCTCCTCTGTTTCGCGCCAATGGTGGCACGATTCCCGGTCCATCACGGATACCCCGACGACCACGCCACCGTCATCCCCGACGGCAGGCTCACCGCTCCTCCTACAGGGATGCCCGCGTCGCCGGATAAAGGCAAAACGTCAGGTTAACTGTAACCGGCCGATCCATCGTCACCGTCGGCGTCGCCGGTCCGCCGTAGATTGAATCCTGCATCGTCTCGCCCCGCGGCGTCAAAGTGACCACCGGCCCCGGCGCAGAACAGTTCGTCGGAAAACCCGCCACCCCTCCCGTCGCCGGGCTCAGACCCACCGTTCCGGTCCCCGCGTTCAGACTCGCCGCCACCATCACCGTGTAATAAGCCTTCGGCACTCGCGAAGAATTGACTAGCCCGACTCGCCAAAACTTTTCGACCAACCGGCCCCGACGGCGCTGCCTCTCCGACGAGCATGGGCTTGTTACGCTCGGTCTGGCCGCGCGGGCAAAACGTCGGTGCCTAAACCTATGCAACTATATACGCGCCTGCGGCACGGATGAGGAAGGTCCCGCCCGTCGGCATGCCACGCAGCATGATCAGTTTGTGATCTGGTCAAATCTATTCGAGCAGAGGTGGCCAATTTCTGGGGGCGCCGTATAATCAGCCGTCCGGCCCCCCCGCGTAAATGTCATCGTCCACCTCGCAATCCAATTCGACCAGCGCTAAAACACATATCCCGTTCCAGCCCCAAGCGGTAACTCGTCCATGCTCAGAATCAACTCCCTGACCAGACCGTACCGTCGCCGACAGCGGAATCGGTGTCGACGCGCCCGTCGTGCCCAACTTACCCAATAAGCCAGACGGGCTCGAGGCCAGGGCCAAAGTCACGTCCATCGGACCGGTCCCGGAGTCGGCCGCATTCACCAGACCCGCCTGCCAGCGCTTCGCGGCCGTCACTCCCGAATTCAGCGGCTGCGCCGGCGCCGCCGACATCCCCGGCGCATGCTTGGACAGGCATCCAATCCCCCACCTGCCTGTTGTAGGTCACCCGCAGGGACACCTCCCCCGACGAAGCCTTCGACGGCATAGTCGCCTCGACCTGACCCGCTAAAACGAACAGCGAAAGGCCCGCCACTTCTACCGCACCCTGCTTCACCTAAATCGATATCCCGGTCAAAGCCTAGCTTAGCGGGAACTTCGCAGCCTACACCGGCCCCGCCGGGCAGATCATTCGGCGTGTCGGCGGGCGGGGTTCAGCATCTGGCCCGACGATAACGGCATACCGTCGAAAGTCCCCCTCACTTTATGTGGTATTTTCCGAGGTTGAGAAAACCAAGGGACTTATACCTCCTCCCGCCGCTTCTGTCGCGATTCTCCCAGTACCCCATTCCATGGCGGAATCACGATACTCGCACTCCCCCGCACAATCGTCTGGCACGCCAAACGGATCAGCGGCCTCTCCGCACCGGCGTCGTGGAACTCGTTTTCCCAATAGCCAAAGTAGTTCATCCGCTTCCGTTCGAACTCGATCACCGGCTCAGTATTCTCCCGGCCCCCCAGAATCCCCACCCAACAGGTCCCACAGCTCCCCGCGCGGCAATCCACCGGAATCGGCCCCATGTCTTTATAACACCGCTCGTCGGATTCATGATACGGACGCTTGTCGAGTTCGGCCCCGGTCGTGATGTGTTGCCCAGTCAGAATGGGAAACCAGCGATCTGGCTGATCCTCGGCCATCGTAATCCGCAACGCCGCCTTCGCCCCCGACAACTTACCCCATAAGCCCCGCGGCTGATCGCTCCCCCGCGCCGACAAAAACTGCTCCGGCGTCCGCCCGTCGAGTTTCGGCTGGTACCCGCTCGCTAAGAACGCGGGCCCCGCCTGCCGCAACGTCATCAACCCCACCGCGGCAATCGGCAACGCCATCTTCTCGGCCCCCGCCGCATGACGAATCAAACCCAACAAATCCAGCCCCTCAGGCAGGCTCCCCAACGCCGCCTTTACCGCCGCCCAGTACCGATGGCTGTAGAAAAACTGGTGCGATGTGTCGGCGTTTTCGGCCAGCAGATACCGCCCCCGCAGTTGGTAATACCGTTCAAACTCTGCTCGGTTAGCGTCCGCTGCCGCCAACCGCGCCACCTTCAGGGGGTACAACTGCAGCCAGATCAACAACGCGTCTCGGTCCACCGGATGGACCTCCGGCAGCAACCGCTCGATCACCGAGCGCCATTGGGAATCACAATTCGCGAGATTCATGAGACTAAACGTAGTGAATCTCAAACGGCTTATTCGTGATGAACAACACGACGACGTCCGTCTCGGCCGT
>CANNLB010000235.1 GCA_947505565.1 Acidobacteriota bacterium
ATCGACCCCATTTAATGCCGCAACCGCCTGCTCCTGCATAACGGGTCAATAGGGGGCCGAAAGGCTAATTAAAAGATGTCAATGAACGAAGGCTTAAGAATGGAAGTAGATTGCTAGAGCCTGCCCTTATTTCGCCGCTGTTTCCTGCCGCTCAAAGACCACCGACTGCTCCATCGAGCCTTGTGGGGCGTCAATTTTTCGCTGCAACGTCATCGTCTTCTTGTCGTCGGACAGGGTCATCCGGTCACTGAGTTCCACTTCAGTTCCATTGAAATTCAACTTGCTCTTGACTACCAAGACCTCGCCGTCCCACTTGGTGACTGACTTCAACTCATTCCCTCGCATCTCACTCTTCGTCTCTTTGCCGTCCGTGGCCAGATTCATGATGGCCTTCCATTCGCCTCGTTCGGAAGCCTGCGTCTCTTCGATTTTGAGAGTCGGCTCCTTGTGATCAATCACCCTAGTGTACTTATCGGGGCTCGGAAACGGGCCAAAAGTACTCTTCGTGACGTTCGCTTTCCAGGAACCGGAGAAATCTGGCGCCGACCAAGCACCAAGGGCACCGACAAGCAAAGCAAATGCGAGCTTCATGCCCAAAGTATATCGCAACCAGCCTTCAAGCTTTCGTCGTGAGTACCGATAAGTCCCCTATAAAATGCCCACCAACCTCGAAAATTGGACGTCTGTGATGGCTGGTTGTGCTATCAGTGTCGCGCGCCAACTAGACAGTTGGATCGGGCTCTCGCATCCGCCCGACCTCTTCGAATACCTAACGAGAACCATCCAGCAGGGGCCCAGCGAACAGGCGGACTTTCTCGTCGAAGGACACGTCATTTCCCGCACCTTGTTGGATCCGGACGCTTTGTCTGTCGAGCAGGCGAAAGTCCTGATGGGCCTCACGATGGCCCAGGACTCCTCGTACGACACCAAGCTTTTACAGCGACTGCTCTCCGGTCGCGCTTGGCCTGCCGAGGTCCCGGTCGCCGAGGTCCAACGTTGCCTGGAACTCGTGGAGGACACGCCAGACCCCAATCGCATCTCCGTGACGCTGTTGAAGTTCGCGCGCCACCCGGATGTCCGTGTCCAGGCCCAAGCCGCCAAAATCCTTGGCCGGTACATGCAGAACGTCTCCAAGATCGAAGAGCTATACCTCAATCCCAACGAACGGGTCCGAGCCAATCTCATCGAAGGCATCGCCCGTCGCGTCGATCCGGAAATCCTCATGCCGCTGGTCGAACAAGCCGCCAAAGAGCCATCAAGCCGGGTCTCCACGATGGCGCTCGCCATCCTCGCCCGCCGCGGCCACAAAATGAGTCAAACCCTGCTCGCCATGCGACGCCGGTCAAAAGAAGACAGCATCAGTTGGGCCGCAAACTTCGCGCACGAAGCCTTCGTGCGGCCCTTCCAAACAGGAGACTTGGGCGCTCTAGCGACGGCCCTTGCCCGGTCCAACAGCGGGGACAGTCCGCAACCGGCTGTGATGTCGGCTGTAGCCAAAGTAGATGGCCAAGCCGAGTCCCATCCAGACGAAGAGTCGTAGCCAGTTCGACCAGCCCAGCCCCGCCATCAGCGCCAAATTCACAAGCACTCCCATCACGGGAACCAGGGGCACCCAAGGCGTCTTGAACGGACGCGGCAAGTCCGGATGCGTCTTCCGCATGACCAGAATCCCGCCGCATACCAGCACAAACGCGAACAGCGTCCCAATCGACGTCATCTCGCCTACCACCGAAATCGGGGCAAACGCGCTAAACAAGCTCACAAAGACCATAAACAGCAGATTGCTCCGCCACGGCGTCTGCCACTTCGGATGAATGTCGCTGAACAGCTTGGGCAACAGCCCGTCCCGGGACATCGAATAGAACACCCGGCTCTGGCCTAACAACATCACGAGAATTACCGACGTCAATCCCGCCAGCACCGCCAGCTTCATCGTAATCGCCAGCCACGTGTACGGCATCTTGTTCAGCGCCAGCGTCAACGGGCTCGGTACGTTCAGCTCTTTGTAGTTCACAATGCCCGTCAACACGTGGGCGTAGAGAATAAACAAAATTGTACAGATAATCAGCGAGCCGATAATTCCAATCGGCATGTCCCGCTTCGGATTCTTGGCCTCCTGCGCGGCCGTCGAAACCGCATCAAACCCGATGTAGGCGAAGAAGATCACTCCCGCCGCTCTCAAAATCCCGGTGTAGCCAAAACGGCTCGGGCCTTCGTTGGCCGGAATGTAGTTCGCGTGATTCGCGGGGTCGACAAACGACCAGCCGATCGCAATGAACACCACCACCACCGCCACCTTCAGAACCACGATTACCGCATTCGCCCGGGCTGATTCCTGAATCCCGCGCATCAACAAAATCGAAATCGCGCAAACAATTAAGACCGCCGGGAGGTTGATAAAGCCCGTTGCCATCGAACCATCCGGCATCTTCACCGCTTCAAACGGACCCGCCAATATTTGTGCCGGCAAGTTGATTCCCAAGTTGTGGAACAACGATACCAACGTCCCGCTCCACCCGACCGCCACCGTCGCCGCTCCTACCGCATACTCCAGAACCAAGTCCCATCCGATGATCCAGGCCAGCAACTCGCCCATCGTCGCGTAGGCATACGTGTACGCCGACCCCGCAATCGGAATCATCGTCGCAAACTCGCTATAGCAAAGCCCCGCAAAGGCGCATCCAATGGCCGCCGCGATAAAGGCCAGCGTAATCGCCGGGCCCGCATGTTCGGCCGCCGCCACGCCCGTAAGCGTAAAGATGCCCGCTCCGATAATGGCACCTATCCCCAGCGCCACCAGTTGTGTCGCCGAAAGCGTGCGCTTCAGCTGATGCTCGCCACTCTCTGATTCTTCAATGATCCGCGAAAGCGGCTTAACTGCGAAAAGACTCATGCCTTGACCTTCCCTTTTGTCCACCAAAAATAAACCGGAATGCCAAGCAGAACGATGATCAGCCCGGGCCACGTAAAGCTTGGTTTATAGAGCAATAACAATAGTTCAATGCCGCTAGCGAGCACAATATACAACGCCGGCAGCACCGGATAGCCAAACGCCTTGTAGGGTCTCTCCGCATCGGGGCGCGTTCGGCGCAGGACGAAGATCCCTACAATCGTCAGAATGTAGAAAAGCAAAACAGCGAATATAACATAGTCGAGCAGTTCACTATAACTGCCCGTCAGCGTTAAGCCACAGGCCCACAAGCACTGAATCCACAGTGAGGTCACCGGCGCCTGGGTCTTTGGATCCAGTCGAGCCGCCTGCTTGAAGAATAAATCGTCTAGCGCCATGGCGTAGTAAACGCGCGCCCCGGCCAGCGTCAGCCCGTTCGCGCAGCCAAAGGTCGATACCATGATCGCCGCCGCCATCACCTGGACCGCCACCGGCCCCAGAATCGCACTCGCCGCCGCCGTACCTACCCGATCCTGCGCCGCATTCTGAATCTGCTCGAACGGCAGCACCAGCAGATAAGCGTAGTTGGCTAACAGATAAAGCACCGAAACCAGCCCCACCCCCAGCAACAACGAAAGCGGCACATTTCTTTTCGGGTTCCGCGTCTCTCCTGCCGTAAACGTCACGTTGTTCCAGGAGTCGGCCGAGAACAGCGAACCCACCAGCGCTACGCCCAACACCCGCACCGCCGTCAGCCCATCGAATCCCCCCGCCCAAAAGTTGTCCCCAAAGTTCCGCGTCACCGCCACATCATTCCGTCCCACCAGAATCGCCGCGCCGATCAAACCCACCAGCGCCCCGGTCTTGGCTACCGTAAAAACGTTCTGCACCAGCGCCCCGGTCCGCAACCCCCGCGTGTTCAGCCAGGTCAAAAAAACGATCAGCACAATCGCCACCGTCTTCTGCGGTACATCGGGAACAAACACTCCCAGAAATTTCGCAAAGGCCACGGCCACCGCGGCAATCGTTCCCGTCTGGATCACCGTGAAAAACGTCCAACCGTAGAGGAATCCGTACATCGGCCCGAAAGCCTCGCGCAGGTAAACGTACTGGCCACCGGCCTTTGGCATCATCGCGGCGAGTTCGCCGTAGCTCAACGCCGCGATCAGCGTCAACAGCGCCGTCACCACCCAAGCCATCAACATCATCCCCGGTGAGCCCACCTGTCGCCCTATGTCGGCAGCCACAATGAACACCCCGGATCCAATCATCGATCCCATCACGATCGTGGTGGCATCGAACAAACCTAAACTCTGTTTTTGGTCTTTCATCGGTTGGTTACCCTCTAGTATGGAGGACTCCTGCAAAGTTGTGTAAACCACGAAATCAGCGGGACTCGGCGCACATCACACGGCGCAGATGGCTACACGCCATGAAGAAAACACTCCTGATGCTGGTCGGATGCACCGCTCTAGCCATGGCCGCCGAACTGGCGACGGTTCGCCCTCCGTTTGCCACGCAGGTCGGGCAAAATTGCTCCCCGCCGGGGAATATACCGTCCGCACCCTGGACGACGGGGGATCATCCATCGTGAGCGCCCTGGTTGGGGCCAACGGCGTTCACGCCGCCGTACCCGCCAAGCGAGTGCCGCAGACCGGACCCGGCAGCGCTGACCTCAAGTTCGTCCGCTCACCCAGCGGCCTGAAGCTGAGCCATATCTTCGTCGCCGACCAGTCTTACTTCTACGAACTGATGCCCTAGCGCGGTCGGATAACATCCCGAACGTCGCTCCTGGCTTTGTCCAACAACGCCAGGGGCCCAAACTCTATCGCCCCGTGACGTATAACCCCACTTCCGGCATGAACAAATGATCCCTCGTTAACGCAGTCGCCGGATCCACTCCCGCGCCTTCTGTTCCATATCCCCACCCCGCAACGCGCCAATCACGGCCACCGACTGCGCCCCCGCCTCAATCACCGCGGTCGCACTGTCCAACGTGATGCCGCCAATCGCCACCAACGGCCGCGTCGACAATCTCGCGACCTCCCGCAACCCCTCCAGCCCCACCACCGGATCCGGGTTCTCCTTCGACGCCGTCGCAAAAATCGGCCCCAGCGCGTGGTAGTCCACCGGCTCCTCATTCGCGGCCCGCATCTGCTCGTGGTTATGCGTCGAATAGCCAATCATCCCCACCAACCGGCGTGCCGCGGCGGGCGGTAAATCCTCCTGCCCCAAATGCAGCCCCGCTCCCAGTAGCGCCGCCACGTCCGCCCGGTCGTTCACGACGAACGTCACGTCCCGGCACAGCTCCGCAATCGCCGCTGCCGTCGCAAACGCCTCTCGCGTCAATAGCCCCTTATGACGCCATTGCACGATCTCGGCCCCGGCGTCTAAAACCGCCCGCGCCCCCGCCACCGAATCCACAATCGGATAAAAACGCGGCAATTTCATGGCTTCAAGTGCTTATCGAAGAATCGAGCCGCCCGGCCGAACGAATCGATCAGCGTCTCATCCCGCACAAACCCGTGGTCCTCTTGCGGGTAGAAAATCTCCTCAAACGGCTTGCGTTCCCGAATCAGCTTCTCGGTCAACTGCACCGCGTCCTGGAACAGAACGTTCGAATCCCCCATCCCGTGCACAATCTGCAAGTGGTCCTTCAATCCGCTCGTAAACGTAATCGGCGAACTCCGCCGATACGCTTCCGGATGCGCCGCCGGCGTCGATAGCCGCTCCTGCGTGTAGCCCGGGTTGTA
>CANNLB010000236.1 GCA_947505565.1 Acidobacteriota bacterium
TGACGGTTTTTGGCTGCGCGAAACCAGTACGAAGGAGCATCGCCTCCGCTCTGGGAGCGGTCAGGCGCTCCTCATCGGGGAGTGTTTCCAGGACGAGCTCGCCCGCCTTCCGGATATTGACAAGACTCTCCTCGTCCGTCGCTCCCTGAAAATGGCAACCCTTCAGTTCCGGGCACTACGCGTAGCAACCATGCTCCTCCCGTTCGATCACGACGCTCACTCTACGCAATCGACTCGCCCCTCCCCATTTTGGTGCCGAGCACGCCGCTGGGAATCATGGCGCGATTTTCACGCAGCCACCCCCATCCTCACCCAAACACCGCCATCACCGGCAAATGATCGCTCAGCGCCACCGATTGCGGGTCCTCCAAATTCGTCCGGAAGTTTCCTTCAAACAGGCACCGCGCCTCCACCAACCGCGCCGCCAGCGGGCCACACACCCAGATGAAGTCGATCCGCCCTTTGGGGGTGATCGGGCTCGACGTAAACGCCTGCCCCACGCCCTTGGCCGCAAACGTATCCACCAGCCCCGCCTTCACCCACCGCTCATATTCCGGCGCTTCCGGCCGATGATTCAAGTCCCCTTGAAACAAAATCGACCGCCCGGACTTCTGGTCCTTCTCCATCACCCGCAGCATCCCGTCGATCTCCTTCATCCGGATCTCGCTCTTGTGCGGATTCAAATGCCCCGTATGCACCACAATCTCCTCGCTCTCAGTCAGAATCACCGCCCGGCCCCAGTGCCGCGTATACAGCTCGGCATCCGTACTACCCGGCGCGTTCTGCGATTCCAGAATCTTATGCCGCGTCAGCACCGTCCCCGGAAACCCGATCGGATAACCCTTGAACGACGGTACCCCCGGCGGAAACCAAGCCACGTTCATCCCCATCGCCGACCCAATCCGCTCGGCCGTCCCCTGCGGCACGGATTCTGAAAACGTCACCAAATCGGGCCGGTATAGCAGCAACTCCTGCGCCATCCGCATCGGCTGCTGCGGCGCCATCGCCCGGAAGCGCTCCCGGTTCTTCTCCGTTTCCGGATATCCCAGGCACGCCAGAATGTTGTAACTCATCGTCCGCAGCCCGCTCTGCGTCTGCGCCAGGGCCGCCAGCGCGGCGGCCCCTCCTCCCAGTAACATCCTCCGCCGCATTAAAACAGTAACCTCGCGCCCATCTGAATCTCCCGCGGTCCGTTCGAAGTCCGCGTCACCCGCCCAAAGTCCGGCGAGGTAAACGTCCGCTCCGGCGCCGCAAACCGCGGCGTATTCAGAAAGTTCGTAAACACCGCCCGATACTCGAGCTTCACGCGCTCCGCCCAAATCGGAAAAACCTTCAGCATCGTAAAATCCCAGTTTCGCGTCGTGTCCGTCCGGATGTCGGTCAAGCTCCGGCCCACGTTCCCCAGCGTAAACGGTGCCGGATTCGTAAACTGCGCCGTATTGAACCACTTATTCAGCCGCGACTGCGGAGACCCGTCCAGCTTGGCGCTCACCCCCGTGCTATTCGGCCGCTGCGACCCCGCGCCAAACGAGTGGTACGGCGTACCGCCCACAATCTGCATCGGGTTCCCCGAAGCAAACACCACGATGCTCGACATCTGCCACCCGCCCAGCACCGCGTTCGTCACGCCCCCTTGATTCAGGAACGCCTTCCCCTTGCCCACCGGCAACTCGTACATCACCGCCGCCGTCACCCGGTGCGAGAAGTCCTCTTCGTTCACCGCCCATTCCCGCTTGAAGTCGAATCGCGTCCGCTCTCGCGCCGGCGCCGCGCCCAGCCACGTCGGAATGCCCGAATAGTCATCCATCGTCTTCGATTTCGTCACGTTCCCCAGCAGCGTCAGACCCTGCGAAAACCGCTTTTCCACCCGCACATGCCCGCCATGGTAGCTCGCGTTCGCCCCGTTGTAGTCCCAAATCTCAAACCGCGTAAACTGCGGATACGGCCGTAGCAACTGCCCGCGCTGCACCGTCGCCCGCGCCAGCACCGAATTCCCCGCCACCTCCGGCAAGCCGAAGAACGGATTCGGAACCAGCTCGTTCAGGCTGTTCCCCTGCCCCACAAACTGCGGCTCCAGTTCGTTCAGGTCAATCGGCGGCCGGTTGAACTGCCGCGAAATGTTCCCCGAGTAGCCAATCTCAAGCAGCGTCGTCGCGTTCAACTGCCGCTGCACGTTCACATTCCACTGCATCACATACGGCACCTTATTGCTGTTCGTGCCCATGATCCCTGATGCGTTCAACCCGAGATTTGTCAGCAGACCCTGCGTCCCGCGTCGCGGTTCCACCAGCGATCCGCCCGGAAACGGATCTCGCAAATAGTTCGTCGGCCGCGCCCCATCCGCCGACGAGATCATCGTATTCGTCAACGAGAACGATTCGCGCGGCGGCGGCACCGCCTCGCCAATCTGCGTCTTGTACAGCAGCCCCGCGCCCGCCCGGATCACTGTCTTCGCATTCACCTGGTACGCCATGCCCAACCGCGGCGCAATGTTGTTCCAGTCCACCGGAATCGTGTTCTCCACATTCTTCAGGTTCCCCTGCCCCGGGAACTCGAGGCCGCCCAGAATCGTCGTCCGCATCCCCGGCTGCAGCTTCGTCCGGTCAATCCGCGCATTCAGCGGACTCTCCACCGTCGGATTCAAAAACGACATCTGCCCGAACTTGTCCCACATCGGACGCGAAACGTCGTAGCGCACGCCCAGATTCAGCGTCAGCTTCGACGACACTTTGAAGTCGTCCTGCAGGAAGAACGCCACATAGTCGCTCTTCACGTTCGATACCGACAGCCGCGAGATCGATCCGGTCGTCGGCGTCCCCAGCAGGAAGTCCGCGAACGGGTTGCCTTCCAGCAGCGGATTAGCCCGGTTATTGATCCGCCGCGTGAACTGGTCCGAGAAGTTGAACTGCCCCGCCCGGTCCGAACCGCCGCCCCGGATGTAGTGCTGCCGCCGCCCATCAAAACCAGCCTTCAACAGGTGCCGGCCCATCACCTTCGTCCATGTCGCCTGCAGCGCAATCGTGTCCGGCCCCCAATACTGTTGATTCCCTACGCCGATCCCCTGGTAGCCGCCCGTATAGGTGATCGCCGGAAACGCCACCGCGTCCGAATACTGCCGGATGTAGTCCGGCAGCCCCGCCTCGGTCGGGCTGAACGGCGTCGTGCACGAATTGAACTGCGTCTGGCAGCCAGACCGCCACGCCTGAATGTTCGTATACCGCGTGTACCCCGTCCGCAGGTCGAAAATGCTCGTCGGGCTCACCGTCCACGTATAGCCGGCGACATACTGATAGCTCCGCCGTGGCCCCCGCCACAGTCCCGTATCGGCCACGTTCGGCGCAGCCCACGTGCTTCCCGGCAGCGTCGGCGGCAGGTCCCGATCAATCAGCCACCGCGAACTCCGCGCCATCAAATGGTGCTTCACGCTGAAATTGTGGTCCACCTTCACGTCCCATTGGGTCTCATCGTACGGCGTTGAAACCTGGTACGTATTGTTCCCCAGCGCCGTGAACGGATCCCCCGCCGACCGCCGCTCTTTCGGCACAAAGCTCCAAATCTTCAGCGCCGCCGGATCCATCCGCGCCGCCGGAATCCGGTTACCCGGAAACGCCGTCCGCGTCTCGCCCGGCCCCGCCGTCAGCGGATCATAAATCGTAATCAACTCGTTCCGCGTGTTCCGCAAGTTCGAAAAATCGCCCAAACCCATCTCCGTCGTCGGCAGGCTCGAACGCGTCGGCTGCCCGGTCGAACGCTGCCGGAACGCCTGATAGTCCCAGAAGAAAAACGTCCGGTTCTTCACAATCGGCCCGCCCACCGCCCCGCCGTACGTGTTCTGCCGCAGCGCGCCTTTTTTGAAGCCCGCCGCGTTGCTGAAAAACGGCGTCGCGTCCAGCTTGTCATTCCGGAAAAACTCAAACACCGAACCCCGAAACTGGTTCGTCCCGCTCTTCATCGTCAGCGTCACCACCCCGCCGCCCGATTTCCCATACTCGGCCGAAAACGTGTTGTTGAGCACCTTCACTTCTTCGGTCGCCTCCATCGACGGGTAGTACACAATCCCCGCCGTCCCGGAACCGCCGCTCCCGCCCTCCGGAATGTTCGCCGAAAGCCCGTCCACGATCATTTCATTCGTCACGCCGCGCGAACCGTTAATCGAGAAGTTTGAGGTCGAATTCGTCCCCGGCCGCGACCGGTTGTCCACGTTCCCCTGCGGGCTCACGCCCGGTGCCAGAGCCACAAGATACAACGGCGACAAATTCGGCAGCGGCAGCGACTGCACCTGCTTATTCGAAATAAACTGCCCCGGCGTCGCGTTCGACGTCTCAAGCAGGGGCACCGTCTCCCGAACCTCCACCGTCTCGCTCACGCTGCCCACCGTCAGCCGCAGGTCCACTTGCGCCCGCTGGTCAATCACCAGATTGATCCCGTCTCGCCGCAGCTTCTGAAATCCCGCCGCCTCGGCCTCCACGCTGTAGTCCCCGAACTGCAGCAACCGCGGGAAATCGTATCCGCCGTTCTCGTTCGTCACGAAAACATAAGCCGTGCCCGTCGCCAAGTGCGTCGCCCGCACCTTCGCGTTCGGCACCGGCGAACTCTGCGGATCCAGCACGCGGCCGTACAACGAGGCCCGAATCGTCTGGGCCGCCAGCGGTAACCCCGCCACCAAAAGCATCAGGAAAGTTACAGTGAGACGCATACCGCTCAGGCTACCCACTTTCAGTTACGCCATCGTGGCGGGAGAGTTACTGTTTCGCCAGTTCTCTCGCCAACTCCAGATTCCGCCGCGCCTCCGCATTCCCCGGCTGCAAACGCACCACCTCCCCAAACGCCCGCGCCGCGTCGCCAAATCGTTCGAGCTCCCCGTAGGCCACCCCCAGCGCCATCTGCGCCTCCGCCAACCCCGGATTCAACCCCACCGCCGCCTCCAAGTGCGGCAGCGCCCGCCGCCCCTGCCCCGCCTCCTGCAACAGCCGCCCCAGGTTGTACTGCGCCTCGGCATACTCCGGGTCCGCCTTCACCGCCCGCTCAAAATAGGGAATCGCCCGCGTATACCGCCCCTCCTGCGCCTCCAGCCGCCCGTAGCTGTTGTAGGCTGGCGCAAACTCCGGATCCGCCGCCAGCGCCCGTTCAAAGTAGCTCCGCGCCCCGGCCAGGTCCCCGCCCGCCTGCGCCAGTAGGCCAAGGTTATGCAACGGCTCCGGCAGGTACGGCTGCGCCGCGTGCGCCCGCTCCAGATACGGTCCAGCCTCGGCTTTCGGCAGCAGCATCGCCCCCAAGCTGTTCAACGCCTCGGCGAACCCCGGCTCGGCTGCAATCACCTTCCGCAACTCCGCCGCGCTCCCTTTCGCCAACGCATAGTTGTACCGCACCTGCGTCATCCCCGGATTCAGCCCCAACGCCCGCTCAAACCACGGCCACGCCAGCCTCGGCTGCTGGGCCCCCACGTACGCCGACGCCAACTCCACCATCCCCTCCACCACCGGCTTCTGCAGCAACGCCCCGCCCAGCATCCGGATCCCCCGCGCCCGGTCCGCCCCGTCCATTACCAGCGCTTGCCCCAAATAAAGGTTCCGTTCCACCGCCGTCAAACCCTCTGCCCGATAAAAGGCCAAATCACCCCGATAC
>CANNLB010000237.1 GCA_947505565.1 Acidobacteriota bacterium
CGCGGGCGGGATGGGAGAAGTGTTTCTCGCCCGTGATATGCGGCTTGACCGGACCGTGGCGCTCAAGGTTCTCTACGTCGACGCCGAAGGCGACACCTCCCGGCTTGATCGTTTTGCCACCGAGGCCAAAGCCGCTTCCGCTCTTAATCACCCCAATGTCGCCTCCGTCTATGGCATCGGCCAATGCGGCGCGGTCTGCTACATCGCCATGGAGCACATCAAAGGCAAGACGCTCAAACAGTTGCAACTGAGCCCGGAAGAAGTCCGCGATGTCGCCCTTCAAGCCGCTTCGGCGCTGGAGGCCGCGCACGCGGCCGGGGTCATCCACCGCGACATCAAACCCGCTAACATCATGCGTACCGAATCGGGCTTGGTAAAAGTTCTCGATTTCGGCCTCGCCAAACGCCTCTCGCTGGATGGCATCAACACCAACCCCGACCTCACGTGCGTCGGCACCGTCATGGGCACGCTGGGATACATGAGTCCGGAACAGTTGCTGGGGCAACAGATGGATGTGCGAACAGACATCTTTTCGCTGGGCGTCGTGTTTTACGAGCTATTGACGAATAAGTTGCCCTTCGCTTCCACTTCGTATCAGGCCGCGCTGTCGGAACTGGTCGGTTCCGCCGTGCCCCCTACCTGCGGACCGACCGGGAAACCCATGCCCTCCGCACTCGCTCCCGTGGTCCTGCGATGCATCGAGCGAGATCCCGACCGGCGGTTTCAAACCGTGACCGAGCTGATTGCGGCCTTGCGGGCGGTGGACTTCGGGCAGCCGGCTCTGGTGGCCGTCGCGGTGCCAATCCCGGTCGCTGCTCTCAAAAAGTCAAGACGCTCCTGGCTGATCGCAGGCGCCGCGACGGCGGCGGTGGGCGGCTTCGCCGGCGCGGCGTGGAAGCTCGATCTGTTGGCCTCCGTTCCCACCGGCCCCTTGAATTCGCTGGCCGTACTCCCCTTCTCGAGCGACGCGGGCAACGCGGAGATGGAGTACCTACGGGACGGCATCGCCGAGAGCCTGATGAACCGGCTGTCATCGACGGCGGGGTTGCGCGTGATTTCCCGAGATTCGGCGTTTCGGTATCGCGGTCAGGAAGCCAGGGCAGCCGGTCGAAAGTTGGCGGTCCGCGGGGTGGTGACCGGTGCAATTCATAAGTTGGACAACGCGCTGATTGTCAACGCTGAACTGATCGACTCGGGCACCGGCGACCGCGTTTGGGGCGACGAGTTTCGCGGCAGCGTCTCCGATGTACTCGCGCTCCGTGATCGCATCGCGACGGCCATCGCCGGTCAGCTTAAAGGCCAGCTCACTCCTCGCGTCTCCGCCGCGCCGACCTTAGAGGCCACGCCCGAGAATCCCAAAGCGCACGATCTCTATCTGCGCGGACGCTTCCATACGGCCAAAATCGATGCCGACGAGCTGCGGCGGGGCATCGGATACCTCGATCAGGCCGTGGCCGTCGACCCGTGCTATGCCTTGGCGCATGCCGCGACGGCCGAGGCACACATCCTCGTGGCCGATCTGTTCGTTTCCGCCAAAGATGTCCTCCCCTTGGCTCGCCGAAGCGCCAAGCAGGCACTCGCCTGCAATCCGAAGCTGTCGGAGGCGCAGACCGTCGACGCTATGGTAGCGATGGCAGGGGATTTGGATTGGCGGAGGGCCGAAGCCGGCTTCCGCCAAGCGATCGCGCTCAATGCAAATCTGCCGGTGGCGCACTCGTGGCTCGGCTGGGTGTTGAGCGCAACCGGGCGGACTGAAGTGGGTCTAGCGGAAAGTCGGCTCGCCGTGGCTCTCGAACCGCGCTCACCCCTCGGACATGCCACCCTCGCAGCGAATCTTTACTTTACTGGCAGCTACGCAGAATCGTTCTCCGAGGCGGGTGCGGCGCTGGAACTTGATCCGCAATTTCATCTGGCTCTTTTATGGCGGGGGCTTTCCATGATCGCTCGCGGGGTTCCCGGTATCGTCGCAGGCAAGCTCGAAGAGGCGCGCAAGACGGTGAAGGTTCCCTTTGTAACCGCCACACTGGGAAGGGCTTATGCGGCGGCCGGCAAGATGGACAAAGCGCGCGCGCTTTTACTCGAGTTGACCAAGACCGCGGAAACGCAGCATGTTTCGGCCATCGTGTTCGCGCAGCTTCATGCCGCCCTCGGAGACAAGCCACAAGCCCTCGATGCCCTGGAACGTGCCTATGAGACGCGCTCGAAGATGTTGTTATGGACCGGGCGGGACCCGGTCTTTCGCCCCCTGCACGGAAATTCGAAGTTTGCAGCATTGCTACAGCAGATGAACCTGCCAATCATTTCCTAGGGCCCGACTATACGCGCTCGTGCGCCACCCCCTGCGGTTGTAAACCCAATCGTCACACCCGTGCCTGTTCCGGATCAAAAGCTCATCGATCGATTCGAAGCCGCGCCGCAACTCGTTCCACTGCGCCGGTGGCAGCTGAACGACCTCCCGCAAAACACGCGTTGAACCAGCCCATGGAGAAACACGCCCGAAAAGAGTGCGCGGACGGGGAAGGTGGGACGGTGGCACAGGAGCAATTCTTCCAGGCAATGGGCGCGCAGCGGAAAACTCTACCGCGGGGTGGTGATTCTCCCTGGGCCGCGGACGACAGTTGGCGAACACGATCACCGGATGAAAGGAAAATACAGTAATCGAGAGCTCGCCAGGCTAAGCCCTCGTGTCCCTCTCCCACGTTTCCAACCGTTGCCGCAACTCGGTCTCTATCGGGCGATGGGAGCCAGACAGATTTCGCGTCTCACCGGGGTCGGTCCGCAGGTCGTACAACTCGTGGGCCTCGTGCCGATGCACGATCAGCTTCCAATCTTTTGTCCGCACCATCTTGCTCGAAAAATCTTCCTGCGTCTCGGCGAATACCGCCTCCCGGACCTCGCTCGCCTGCCCTCGCAAAACGGGAGCCAGGCTCCGGCCCTGAACCCGCCGAGGCACTGGCAGCCCAGCGAACTCGAAAATCGTTGGCAGCACATCCACCTCTTCCACCAAGGCCCGATGCGAGCCCCGCGGTCCGAAAAAGCCGGGAGCCCAAATCACCATCGGCACTCTCGTTAACGCATCGGTCAACCCGGTCGGTGACTTGTCCACCAACCCAAACTCGCCTCCGTAGTCCCCGTGGTCGGATTGGTAAATCAACACCGTGTTCCGCGCCGTGCCTCGCCGCTCCACCGCGTTCACGATCTCCCCGACAAACGAATCGATCATCTCCACCGATGCGTAAACCCGCGCTTGGATCGTCTGCACTTCGCTCCGGGAAAGTCCGCTCAACACCCGCTTCCGCGCCGCGCGCTGAAACTCTTCTCCGCGCGTCGCCAGGCCAGCGGCAAAGCTCTCTGGCAGCGGAATCCGCGCCGGATCATACTTCCGAGCAAAGCGCTCCAACGGCTGCACCAGCCCATGCGGCTGATGAAAGCTCACGTGGATAAATTGCGGATGCGCCGCCCGCTCCATCATCCGCAACGCCGCCCGTAAGCAGCGGACGTCCCGGTGCCTCTCTTCCGGACCGCTGAAGATCGCCGAGCGCTTTGCCCGGTCCAACCCGCTCAACTCCGGCGTCTGCTTCGGCCGCGCCCCGGGCGTCAGGGTAAACTCGTCAAACGGGCGAATCAGATCCTGCTCCAACATACCCGCGCCGCCGACGAAATAGCCGGCTCCTTGCAGCAGTTCGGAAAACAGAATCTCGTCCGCCGGCAGTCGCGCCTCGTTGCTGCCGACCCGGTGCGCATGCGGATACCGGCCCGTGAACATGCTCGTACGGGATGGCACGCACACCGGAAACTGGCAGAACGCGTTCGGAAACACCGCGCCTTCCTTCGCCAGCCGGTCCAAATGTGGCGTGTGCACGGCCGCATTGCCGTTACAGGAAAGCTGGTCCGCTCGCTGCTGGTCGGCGGTGATGTAGATGATGTCCGGCCTCGTCGAAGCCCCCGCCGCTCGCCCCTGCGGCAACGCGAATGCACCCAGAAAATTGCGCCGCGTCAAGTGCGTCATGGCTGTCATCGTACCCCGCCGCCATCCCGAAAACATTGCAATCTCGTTGCAATTGAGCTTTTTTTGATAGGGGCAAATTTTCACGGCATTTTCACGATACGCGTGTAAAGTAGGATCTTGCGGAGCGTCCTAATCTTTCTTGGCCTCCTCTGCTGTGGGCTTCACGCGGCAGAGAACGATTTTCATTTCTCCATTGTGGGGGACCGCACCGGCGCTCCCGAACCCCAGATCTACGGCCGAGTCTTGCGTGAAGTCGCCCTCTTCCACCCCGATTTTGTCCTGACCGTCGGCGACGCCATTCCCGGCAATCATGACGAAAAATTAGAAAGGGAGTGGAAAGAGTTCCACGACCTCTGGGCCGAATACTCCTCTCTAAAGGTCTACCACTCTCCCGGTAACCACGACATCTGGAACGAACTTTCGCGCCAAGCTTTTATCCGCCACACCGGCTTCGACACCCACTACTCCTTCAAGCACGGCAACGCCCTTTTCGTCATCACCGACACCGGACGCCATGACGAACTGCCAGCTTCCGAACTCGACTACCTCGAAGAGCAGCTCAAGGCCAACCCCGACGCCGCGCCGAAAGTCCTCATCTTTCACAAGCCCTTCTGGATTGAGCGCTTTGCCGCCGGCGACACCACGTTTCGCCTCCATGCCTTAGCCAAGAAGTATGGCGTCGCCGCCGTCCTCAGCGGCCACGGCCATCGCTTCGTCCACATGGTCCGCGACGGCGTCGAATACATGGAAGTCGGCAGCTCCGGGGGAAGCATGCGCGGCAAGCTCATCCGCGGCGACGGCTTCAAGGACGGCTGCTTTTATTCCCACATCTGGGCCAAAGTCAAAGGCCCCAAAATCTACTTCACCGTCCGTGAAATCGATGGCCTGTTCGGCCACGGCCGCATGTTTGACGCCTCCCAGTGGGACGAAAACGGCCCCAAATTTCCCGCCGACGACCCCGCGTTGGCCAAGAAACCCGGCACCTAACCCGACCTCGTCCTCCCGACCCCAATCCAAGGAGCTACCATGCACCGTCTTCTCCTCGCCCTCTTGGCCTGCGCCCTGATTTCCAGCGCCCAGTCCAATCGCAGCAGCATCGGCGGCCGCGTGCAAGATTCCACCGGCCTGCCCGTCGGCGGCGCGAAGATTCGCCTCCAGGCCGACGCCATTGGCCTAGTCCGCGCCAGCGCGACCAACGAACAGGGCGTTTTCCTGGTCGGAGCCCTCCCCCCGGCCACCTACCGCATCTTCGTCGAGCACCCCGGCTTCCAGCAGTACGAACGCACCGCCATCGAAATCTCCTCCGACGACCGCATCTCCCTCTCCATCGCCCTCTCCCTCGGGGAACTCTCCCAAACCGTCCGCGTGGAAGCCGCCAGTCCGCTGGTGGACACCACCTCCGGCGACACCGTCCGCGAAATCACCGGCGCCCAGTTACAGAATATGTCCCTGGCCGGCCGATACTCGTATATGATGCTGGGCCTGCTGCTCGGCGTCGCCGCCCGCGGCGGCGCCTTCCTCAGCGACTTCCGCTCTACCAGCGTCAGCATGGGTGGCCTGCAGATCAACGGGCAACGGAAAGAGACGAACTTCATCAGCATCGACGGCGTGAGCAA
>CANNLB010000238.1 GCA_947505565.1 Acidobacteriota bacterium
CTTCAGGCTCATCTTGTGTTGGAATCGACCGGTTCTCCAGGCTCATCTTGTATTGGATAAGACTCGCGCTTGCCCCGACTATTCCAAAAATAGTAGAGTGAGGGAGTTGCCATGTAACCCCACATTCACCTCCGGCCAGGAACACGAATGCGCTTGTTTTTAAAAACGCTTTCTGCCACGACGCTTGTATGGGCCTTGACTCTGCCCGTTTGCGAGGCGCAGCCGTTCAGTTTTGCCGCCCGTGCCGCCGACGCCGCCGAAGGCTCAAAGTCTCCGTATCTGCCTGCAAAAGAGGCAGCTACGCCAATTCCGCCGCAGATCAACCAGCCTTTTCCGGCTAAGCCGACGCGTAAGGACGAGCGCATGAGCCGGGCCGAAATCATGTTTGAGGAAGGCCGAAAGTTGGTGCAGGCTGGTCGCGTGGCCGAGGCGCGGAAGCTGTTTGATGAGGCTCTCGATCTCGTTTTGAACGCCAAAGCCGACCCGGTCGACCGTACTCATTTTGATAAACGTTTCGAAGAATTGGTTGCAAAAATCCACCGTTTGGACATAGAAGGCCTCGGAGCTGGAGCAAGTAAAGGCGACGAGCCTAGTTTTGATAAAGCTCCGATTGACGATATCCTGAGCCTCACTTTTCCGGTGGACCCTAAGTTAAAGCCGATGGTCCGCGATGAAGTGGCCGCTACGGTGAGTCAACTTCCGCTGGAAGCGACCGACGCTGTCCTTTCTTTCATTAATTATTTTAGTGGAGAACGGGGCCGGGGCACGATCCGGGCTGGTCTCCGCCGGGCTGGCAAGTTCAAGCCGATGATTTCGCGTATTTTGGATGAAGAAGGGATTCCGCAGGAGTTCATTTTTCTTGCGCAGGCGGAGTCGGGCTTTTTGCCCCGCGCCGTGAGCTATATGAGCGCCGCTGGGATGTGGCAGTTTATCCGGGGTCGCGGCGCTGAGTACGGCCTCCGCCAAGACGCTTACATCGACGAACGTTTCGACCCTGAACTTGCGACCCGCGCTGCGGCCCGGCATCTTCGAGACCTTTATCACCAATTCGGGGATTGGTATTTGGCGATCGCGGCCTACAACTGCGGACCGGGAAACGTGGACCGTGCGGTGGAGAGAACCGGTTATGCGGACGTGTGGGAGCTCCGCAATCGGGGCGTCCTGCCGCTCGAAACGTCGAACTACGTGCCGATCATTCTAGCCATGACGATCATGGCCAAGAATCCGGCGAGTTATGGCCTTAGCGACATTATTCCGGATGAACCGCTACAGTACGACACGGTCGAGATGACCGCGATGACCGGTCTGGCGCTGATCGCGGACTTGACCGGCCAGCCAGTGTCGGCCATCCGTGAGATCAATCCGGCGCTGCTGAAAGACGTGGCGCCGGCGAGCTATAAACTGCATGTACCCAAGGGGACGCTGGTCGGATTGATGGCCGGGCTGGAGTTTGTCCCGGAGAACAAGCGCCTTTCGTGGCGTGCTTACCGAGCTGACGCCGGCGAAGACATCGGGCTGATCGCCCGCCGTTTCGGCACTTCGGCGAGCAGCTTGTTGGCGGTGAATCCGGATTTGAAAGAGCTAACCGAAGCCGGAGCGCTAGTTCTGGTTCCGGCGGCTCCCGCGCCGGCACCTCGCGTGGTGGTGGCCAAGGCTAGACCGCGCGTCCCGGTCCGTACGAGTACGGCTAAGCGACCGGTGGTAGTGCAAGCGAAACCGGGGCTGGGAGCGCCCACCCGGAAGCCTGTTGCGGCGGCCGCACAAAAGCGTAGCCCTCGCGGTTAGTTTCACGGTATCATTCGGCTTGAATTCCATTCAATGATGGTGGCTGCATGAATCATTTACCGGTTTACTCTCGTCCGTTTGAAGACGATGATTTTGAAGAACTTTCGCTCGACGACGAACATGTCGAGCTAGCGTCGGAACTGCGCGAGTACTCCGAAGACGACTTCGACGACGAATTTACCGAACAAGAGCGTCGGGAACTCGTGATTGCACCCCTTACTCCGCCGCGCCCGCCTACGGCGCCGACCACGCTTCGAGCGAAAGTCCCCAGCAGGATTGAACTGGAACCGCCGTCGCCACCCGCATTCGCTCTCGGACCCGGCCAGCTACCGCCTCGGCCCGCAAAAGTTGTGCCCCCGGTAAAGAAGGAAGCGGCACCTGCCCAGAAGCCTTCGGCTTCCGTGAAGAAGATGGCGGTGTCTGCCAAGAAAGTCTCGGTGGCGAAGAAGACGACCTTCGCGGTGAAGGCAGCAATTGCGCCGTCGGCTCCCGCCCAAAAAATCGCGTCGAAGAAGGTCGCGCCAGCCAAAAATGCTCCCGCTAAAAAGAAGTAGGAGTTGCGCAGGGGGGCCCTCCGCGGCCCCCGCCAACGTCTATTCCACCGGTTGCTTCACTGCTCGACGGCAGCGCTGAAAGAGTTCGAGCAGCGCATCCGCCTGCTCTTCCGGGCCCTTGGCTGATGACGTTTTGCCGGAAAAACCCGCTGCCGGCGAGCCTTTTCCGTATCCCGTCGTCACGGCGATAAACTTCATCAACTCCAGCGCCACTTGGTCGCCTTCGTTTTTCTCGGGCTTTGCGTCTTTGGTTTCTTTCGATTCCACTTCTTTTTCCTCTGCCATGCTGTGCGCGTCCTCTGCGTTTGGGATAATCCTTTAGTTTAGAGCAGAATTCGGTTCCAGACGAGCGACGCTCGATTTCTATCATCCATGCCCATCCAGGCGCTCCGTTTTCTCCGTCGCATGCGCGGCGGAGCCCAAGCCCATCTACTTGAAGCCGACGACGGCCGCTACTACGTCGTTAAGTTTCTTGAAAACCCGCAGCACCGTCGTATCCTGGTCAACGAATGGGTCGCGGCGGGGATGCTGCACTATCTTGGCGTAGCCTGCCCGGAAACCCGCCTGATTGAACTTTCGCCGGGCTTTCTGCGCGAGAACCCGGAAATCGCCATTCATCTCGGCTCCAAGCAGAAGGCGATTCTGCCCGGGTGGCACTTCGGCTCCCTCTTCCCCGGCAATCCCCTCCGCCAAGCCATCTACGATTTCATCCCCGATTCGCTCCTGCCCAAAATCGCCAACCGACCCGATTTCCTCGGTGCCCTCGTCTTCGACAAGTGGTGTGCCAACGCGGATTCCCGGCAAGCCATCTTCTTCCGCGCCCGACTCGGCGACTGGCTGCCCTCCCCGGAAGCCCCTCTCAAAGTTGGCTTTGTGGCGCAGATGATCGACCACGGCTACATCTTCAATGGTCCCCAGTGGGAGTTTCAGGACTCCCCGCTGCAAGGCCTTTACTTCCGCCACGAAGTTTATCAGTCCGTCCAATCTCTCGCCGCCTTCGAACCCTGGCTCGAACTCGTACGCCACTTCCCTGAGGAAATCCTCGACCAAACGGCCCGGGAGATTCCCGAATCCTGGCTTCCGGGCGACGAACGTTCGCGCCTGGATGACTTACTTGTGACCTTGCAACGGCGCCGGACCCGCGTCGCCGATCTAATCGCCGCGTGTGTCGAAGCCCGTGTTAACCCCTTTCCCCACTGGGGAGAATCTCATCGCACAACATCCTGGCGGTGATCGGCGCCAGTAGTATCCCGTTCCGAAAGTGGCCATAGGCATCCCAAATCCGGCTGTGGCCTCGCCGACCGACCACCGGCTCTCCTGTCTCTGACCCCGGCCGGAACCCGACCCAGGCGTCCTCGACCACCAGTCCCCGCAACTCCGGCACCATCGCCTCGGCCGCTTCCCGAATCTCCAGGACGGCCGCGGGGCGCACGGACCGCTGAAATCCGGCCCGCTCCATGTCCGCGCCGGCAATTGTCTCTCCACTGCCCCGCTGCAGGACGTAAAAATGCCCTTGCCGAATAATCCGGGGTAAGCTTCCCGGTGCCAGAGCGTACCGAATCAAATGCCCTTTCATGGGAAATGCGCCCGGTGCCCACGCTCCGGTGGCCCAGACCACAGTCTCCTCTTCTGGATCAGTCACGACCACCCCCTCACGATAGGTAATCCCCAACCCTTCCCCCGCCGCCCGCAGCGCCGCCACGACATCGCGGGGATTCACCACCGCCTCGTCCGGATACCACCATCGGCCCGATTCCATCCGCTCCACACGAATACCCATCCGTCGTTGGACGGCCACCCGGCTCTCCATCTCCTCGGCTTCTTCAGCGATCTCCTCGGCCCCGGAGACCCGGAAGTCGATGCGTCGTCCGGTGGTTGCCTCAAGCTCCCGTACGAAGCCGGGATAGAGCTTCAGACTATTGATGCCGTGCCGCCCCCAGCGGGACTCGGCGGCAAACTCCCCCCCGGGGGCCAACATTCCCGCTCCCGCCCAACTTGCTTCGCCTCCAATGCGCCCCTGGTCGTACACCGTCACCCGCGCCCCACGCTGCGCCAACCGCCAGGCCGCCGCACAGCCAATGATCCCGCCGCCCACCACCGCTATCTGCATCTCCTTCTATAGTAAAGCCGCTACAATCGAATCATGCATCGCACCCTGCTCTACAACGACGAGCTGCGCGACTCCTCCGATCGCTTTCTCTCCCCCGGCCAAGTCGGCGTGCTGAACGGTTGGGGGGTCTTTTCAACCCTTCGCGTTTTCAATGGTGTGCTGTTTGCCTTTGAACGTCATTGGGCCCGCATGGTGCGCGACGCCGCGCGCATGCACGTTCCCCTGCCGGATTCTCCCGACGAGCTTTACGGGAACCTGCTTCGCCTGGTGGCGGCCAATGACGCGGCGAATTCGACCCTCCGCGTCGCCATCCTGCGCAACACCGGTGGCGCGTTCGACGCCCCGAACCAGACGCGCCCCTACGATATCATCGCGTTCACAAAGGACCTGGCCAATTGGGGCCCCGGGGCCCGCCTGGCTTGGAAGCCCGACGCCCGTCACGGCGCGAATGAGTTTGCCGGGGCCAAGATCACCGCCTGGTCGCAAAATCTGACCTGGTACGAACAGTCTCGCCAGCGCGGCTACGACGAAGTTGTCCTGCTCGATGAGCAAGGCCGCGTGAGTGAATGTACCTCCGCGAATCTTTTCGCTATCTTCGGCGATACGGTTCTTACCCCGCCGCTCGATGCCGGTTGCCTGCCGGGGATCACCCGCGAGATCCTCCTTGAGAGGATTCAGCTGCCCGGTACGACGATCGTCGAGCAACACATTTTACCCTCCGAACTCGAAAAAGCCGACGCGGTTTTTATGACCTCGTCCACCCGTGAACTTCACCCTGTGCTTGAAATCGAAGGGCTCCAGCTGCGCAACAGCGCCTCCTGCTTGCCGCTGCTGCAGGCCGCATTCCATCAGCACATGGAGCACTACCACCCGTGGACCGGTACTAAAGCTTAGGTAACTCAGAATTTTGAGCGCTAACGCCTTAGGAATTTAGTGTTATCAATGGGTAGGCAAGATGTTGATCATGTGTTCCCGCTGTGGATCCGAATCCGTGCGCACCTCCCGGTCGCGCTCTCTCTCCTGCAAAGTTCTGAATTTGCTCGGCATTGCACCCTTTCGCTGCCAGTGTAGCGCACCCGGTTCTCTGGACACATCTTTGTTTAGGCTGCGACGGCCTGCTGAAAGTAATCTCGCCTGGCTTGAGCCGGCGATCTGTACCCCAGTTTCTGGA
>CANNLB010000239.1 GCA_947505565.1 Acidobacteriota bacterium
CTCCGTGGGTGAAAGGTTTCAGAAGGGTGTGCGACTTGAAAGTGGAAGTCACGCCGCCCGGCTCTCCCAGTAATCCTCAAATTGGCCGTTGCTGTGGCAACAACGCAGGGCCAGGATGCCGTTGGCTCCGCGCACCGTCCAGAACATGCCCGATTGTTTACAGCGGGAACCGATTACGGCTTTGCAGCCTGCCTCGATAACGCCGGAGCCAACGAACAGGTGCTGGCGGCGGAACTCGGGATAGCGCATGCGTTCGGTGTGGTTTTCAAAGTAGGCGGCCTCTTTGCGGATCTTTTCGCTCAACTCCGGGTTCGAGGAGTCGATAGAACGGAGCGCGGCCACCAGTTCTTCGATCCGGCCCTCATCCAGCATCTCCTGGTGAATCGTCATCCAGCGTTTTTGCTCGGCTTCTTGATTTGGGTACAGTTTGCGCGCTAGTTCCCACAAGTGTTGGCGGGCGTGAAAAAGATCGACAATCTGAATCGCGCCGGGGAAGTGTTGCGCGGCAATATTCCAGATCCATTCGGCTCCATCGCCGATCACAACCTTTTTTTCGGCGCGGCCCCAACCGCGCTTCCAAGCTTCCACATAAATGCGGTTCCCAAACTCTTCGGCGGTCTCGATGGCGCCCGTGTAAGTGGTCGAATCGGGGTCGCGGATGGCGTAGCCTTCGCCATCCCATTTCGTTTGCGTGAACACAGCTCCCAACTTGGCCTCCCGCGTATGGGCCGGTTGCCCATCCGTCTTGCCCTTCCGGCCCACAGTTTCTTTTTTCACCACGGACAATCCGGTCCCGTCGATTTGCACATACAGGATTGGTATCGGCGGCCCGCTGGGAACCATCGGCAGTTTCCCCCGCGTCGCGCGTTGTATCTCCTCCTGTTGGCGGGCGGCGATATCGGCTCCGATCCCTTCCGCTGTCCGCTCCACGGCTTTGGCCGTCACCTCCAGATCGGCGAGCAGTTTCATCTGCCGGCGTCCGTGATCGAAGGGTGCGTCCTGGCCCACCGCAGCCAGCATCCGCCGTACGCCGGGAGAAGCTTTGGTGTTCTCCACATCGAGTTCGATATCGACCGGGAACTGGCCGCTATGGCAGTGCGGGCACAGATAGTAGGGACGCGATACTTCCGCATTGCCCACGACGGTGAGCAGCGTCTTGGACCGTAGTTCCCGGTAGTGCGCCTGATGGCCGCAGGAACAGGCTGTGGTTCTCTGATCAGCGGCGGGCTCTGGGAATTGCAGCAGTTCAGTCAAGGCGGCCGCACCGGCCCGGTGCATGGCCGAGCGCACCGCCATCTCGATGGCTTCCAGATCGACAAGGCCCGTCTTGCGGCGACTGGTGAAAACGACGCTCAGCAGTTGGTCTACTTCGCGCGCGATTTCCTTTTTGATCGTTTCGACCGTTTTTTTTCCTGGGCCGACGGGGACGTTTCCTCAACTGGCCGCAACGCACAGATCTGTTCATTGACCTCCAACAATTGATCGCCCAGTTCCCGGAAACGCTGGCGTTCGGCAACCTCGCGCTGCGCTTTGGCCAAACTGGCCGGGGAGGGAAATGTCTCGGTGACGGTCTTCCCGTTCACTTTGCGAGTCAGTCGATAGTAGGGGCCATGACCGGGATCACCGGCCCGATGGCAATGACAATTTGGATTTCCACAGCGCCCGCCTGTTCCCGTAATGGAACCAGCCCGCATGTCACCCAACTGGGCGATCTGCCCTTGAACGGTAGCGCGACGACTTTCCAAATCAACAAGTGGGTCGGGCATAAAAAGCCTCCTATGAACCTAGCGTATCACTACGCTATGTTTCATGCCACAAAAAAAGAGAACTCGCGAATCATCACTTCCAAGTCGCACACCCTCGAAGCCAAATGGAGTTGACAGAAGCATCCCGTTTAGTATCAATCCTTTCCAGTCGGGAGGGCCACGCCGAAGGGCTTCAACTGCCGATTATAGGTTCAACAGCCTGATGGAGGAGCATAAGGGTAGTTTTGTGCTGGGCTACAATGCGCAGGCGGCGGTGCACAGCCAGACGCACGTGATTGTGGCGGCGGAGATAACGCAGCAGGCCAACGATAGCCAGCAACTGGTCCCGATGATCCAGCAGGTGGTGGCCAACGTCGGTTCAAAGCCGAGTGCCGTGAGTGCAGATGCTGGTTATTGGAGCGCGCGAACGTGACCGATGAGAGTGAGGCCGGAGTGGATCGGTACATTGCAACGGGACGCCAAAGGTACGGCGAGAAGATGAAGACGGCTTCGGGTCCGCCGCCGGAAGGTGCGTCGCCGCGCGAGGTAATGGCACACAAGCTGGGGACTGCAGCGGGACGGTCGATTTATAAAATGCGGAAGACGATAGTGGAACCGGTCTGTAGTCAGATTAAGGAGCGGCGAGGATTCCGTCGGTTTAGCTTCCGGGGAGTGGGCAATGTGGGCCAAGAGTGGAAGCTGATTTGCCTCACGGGGAATCTTTTGAAGCTCTTCCGTTCGGGATGGTCGCCGCAAACGGTCTGGGCGAGTTAGAAACGAGCGCCGCAGGACCGTCTGCGGCGATTTTGACACGAATAGGAGCGGGTGATCGGCCCAAAAGGAGAACCGACGGCATCTGCTTTGATAAACTGTCATCGAAACGAACTCCGCGCCCTTGGCGAACGGAATCTGCCTGTAAAACGATCACGAATAGTGCCGGCCGGCCGGGGCGGGGCGCCTGACGGCAGAGTCGGGCGAAAATGCTTATTTCCGACAGACTGCTAGTTAGTTTTGAACTGAATCACCGGCGCTTCGACGCCGCTGGCCGGTTCAAAAAGCCCGAACGAGTAGACGGCGGAGGCCGATGCGATCGCGACGTATTGCTTGCCATCAACAGAGTAAGTAATGGGAGAGGCACCGAGCGTTTCGCCGATGTTGAAGTGCCAAAGGTTCTTGCCGGTTTTGGCGTCTAGGGCAACAAAATGGCCGTCGTCATCGCCGCTGAACAGGACGTTGCCGGCGGTGGAGACCGTGCCTGTCCACATGCGGCCGAGGCCGGTCATGGGGTACTCCCAGACGCGCTTGCCGGTCTTGGGGTCGAAAGCGCGGAGGATGACTTGGCCGCCCTCTTCCGTGGCCCCGCCGCCGGAGAAATTCTTCATAGGCTGGGGCTCTTGCGAAGACCGGTAGTACATGCCGCACTGCTCGAGCGTCAGGACGTAGAGCAATCCGGTGCCGGGGTTGTAGGATTGGCCCATCCAATTGGTCGCGCCTTTGACGCTGGGGCAGACCCAGTTGCCTTGCGGCGTGGGCTCGCTGTTGGGCAGCATGAGGGGACGTCCTTTGTCGTCGATGCCTTTGGCCCAAGTGATTTTATCGATGAGTTGCGTCGCGCGAAGGAACTCGCCGGTGACGCGGTCGAGGGCGTAAAAGAAGCCGTTGCGATTGGCGTGGAGAACCGCCTTGCGAGGAAGGCCGTTGATTTCGGTATCGACGAGAATGGGCCAGGATTGGGCGTCCCAATCGTGGGTGTCGTGGGGGGTGAATTGGAAGTACCACTTCATCTTCCCTGTGTCGAGATCGAGGGCGAGAAGGGAGCAGGTGTAGAGATTGTCGCCCATGCGGACGCTGCCGTTGTAGTCGGGCCAGGGGTTGCCGGTGGTCCAGAAGAGGGTGTTGAGTTCGGGGTCGTAGGTGCCGGAAAGCCAGGCAGCTCCGCCGCCCCATTCGAGGAGATTACCCCAGGTTTCCGCGCCTTTTTCGCCCTTAGCGGGAACGGTGTAAGCCTTCCAGAGTTCGGCGCCGGTATCGGCGGAGAGGGCCATGACGAAGCCGCGCATACCGCCGTCGCCGCCGGCGCTGCCGACAATTACCTTGCCCTTGGCGATGACGGGGGCGGAGGTGGACGTCGTACCCTTTTCGACGTCGGCAAACTTCTTGCTGAAGATGACGGCGCCGGTGTGGCGGTTGAGGGCGGTGAGGTAATTATCTGAGGTCGTGAAGTAGACTTTGTCGGCCCAGATGGCGGCACCGCGGTTGGGCCCGGCTTCTTTAGCGCGGGGGTCGGCATACTGCCAGACGAGGCGGCCGCTGCGGGCATCGACGGCGTGGATGGAGTTGCCGCTTGTGATGTAGAGGACGCCCTGGTAGACGAGCGGAGAGCTGCGCAGGCCGCGGGCTCCGGGGACGTGATAGACCCACTTTGGCACGATGTTCTTGGCGGTGGCCGCGTTGATTTGAGACAGGGGACTGTAGCGCCAGCCGTTGTAGGATCCGGCGTAGGTGAGCCAGTCGGTGCCGGGGCTTTGGGCGACGTCTTCGTGACGGACTTGGGCGCTGGCGGCGAGAGTGAGCAATAGGCTCAGGAGAAGTTTCATTGAGGGGAACCTTTGGCGTCGGCAGCGCGGGTATCCTGGGCGGCGAGGTAGGCGAGGAGATCGCGTAGTTCGGCTTTGGAGAGGCGCGTGGCGAAGTCGGTGGGCATGGGGGTGGAGGCCGAGAGGGTAAGGCTCTTAACGTCGTTCATTTGGAGCAGGTGGAGGACGCCGGTCGTGTCGACGAGTTGGATGGAGTAGTTACTGCGATTCTTGGCGACGCCGCGCAGCGTTTGGCCGTTTTTGAAAACGACGGTGGCGGCTTCGTTGCCGAGGTAGTAGAGGTCCTTGGCCGGTTCGACGATGCCTTCGCGAATGACGGCCAGGGGACGGCTACCGCCGACGTTGCTGAGGTCCGGGCCCATGCTGCCGCCCTGGCCTCGAATGGCGTGGCAGTTGCCGCAGCCGGCCTTTGCGCCCCAGAAAACGGCTTTGCCGACGGCGGGGTCGCCGGGGACGGGGTTGGAGCTGGCGGGGCCGGTGAGCGAGTGAATGAAGGCGACCAGGTTCCAGGTTTGGTCATCGGCGAGTTTGGTGGGGGGCATGTCGGTGCCGGGGACGCCTTTGCGGACAACTTGGAAGATGGCGTCGTCAGAGAGGGGGTGCCAGAGAGAGCGGCGGACGAGGTTGGGGCCGCGAGCGCCACCGCCACCATCGGGGCCATGGCAGCCGGCACAGGAGCCCATGAAGAGCTTGGTGCCGGCGGCGATGGCGACGGGGTCGCCGATGGCGGGATTGTTGGAGTCGCTGAGGTAGCGCCCGTGCTGGGCTAGCAGGGGGAGGGCGAGGATGGCCAAGGGGAAAAGGGCGCGCATAGGGACTCCAGGGGGTTTACAGCTTGACAGTGTGGAACTCCCAGCCTTTGCGGAAGGTGGGTTTGAGAAGTTTGTTGGCTTCGGAGTTGTTGGTGATGCGCATTTTTTCGGGGTCGTATTCGAGCTTGCCTTCGTGGCGCAGGGCGATGACGCCGAGGAGCATCCATTCGACGAAGGGGGAGGCGACGTTGAAATTGGAGCAAGCGTCGCCGCCACCTTTGGCGGCGCGGATGAAGTCTCGCATGTGGCCGGGGGAGCGGGTGAGCAGCGGGGCTGGCATGCGGTAATCCTTCATCTTTTCTATAGGGAGGAGCCGGGTGTTTTCACCGTAGGTTCCGGTGGTGAGAATGCCTTTGTCGCCGAGGAAGACGCTGCCGTTGGGGGTGGGGCGGACGATTTCGGCGCCGGTGGCTTTCAGGGCTTCGAAGTCGGCGGCGTTGTAGACACGGCCGGGGGAACGGAAG
>CANNLB010000240.1 GCA_947505565.1 Acidobacteriota bacterium
CCTTGCATGATATAACTTCACCTTCCCCGAATGTTCCGGGCTCTGTTTTCTGTCCTGATTCGGTCACCCCAACCCAACCACCCTGCGATAGAACATCCCCCAGAGCACCACCCCGTTCCAAACCAAACCCTCACCGGCCCCCTGCATGATATAACTTCGGATTGGCTGCAATGTATCGCCTTCTGCTTTCCCTCACCCTTCTCTCCACCCTTTCCGCCCAGGAACGCTGGCAATCCCGTTCCATGATCCTCACGACCCACGGAGTCGCCGCCACCAGCCAAACCCTCGCATCCCAAGTCGCCGCCCAAATCCTCGCCCGCAACGGCTCCGCCGTCGACGCCGCCATCGCTGCCAACGCCGTCCTCGGCGTCGTCGAACCTATGATGTGCGGCATCGGCGGAGACCTCTTCGCCATCCACTACGACGCCAAATCCGAGAAGCTCACCGGCCTCAACGCCAGCGGCTGGGCCCCTGCGAAAATGACCACCGCTCCCCCCGGCGGCTTCACCGGCATCCACTCCGTCACCGTCCCCGGCGCCGTGGACGGCTGGTGGAAAATGCACCAGAAATTCGGCCGCCTTCCCTGGGCCGACCTCTTCGCCCCCGCCATCCACTACGCCCGCCACGGCTTCCCCGTCACCGAAATCATTCACGAAGACTGGGCCACAAGCGGTGTTTCCAAATGGTCCGGCCCCGTTCCCGCCGTCGGCGAAATCTTCAAAACGCCCGGCCTCGCCCGCGCCTACGAAATCATCGCCCGCCAAGGCCGCGACGGCTTCTATAAGGGTCCCCTCGCCTCCGACATCATCAAGACCTCCCAACGCCTCGGAGGCCTCCTCGCCCCCAACGACTTCACCGAGTACGCCAGCGAATTCGTAGAACCCATCTCCACTACCTACCGCGGAGCCCGCGTCTCGGAACTCCCCCCCAACGGCCAAGGCGTCTCCGCCCTTGAAATGCTCAACATCATGGAGCTCCGCCCCTCCGCCCAACTTGATCTCCACTACAAAATCGAAGCCCAAAAGCTCTCCGTCCTCGACCTCCGCCGCTACGTTACCGACCCGAAATTCGCGACGATCCCCACCGCCACCCTACTCTCCAAATCCTTCGCCGCCGAGCGCGCCAAGCTCATCAACCCCGCCCGCGCCCGCTGCGACCTCGCCGCCGCCGAACCCTCCAAACTTAAAAACACCATCTACCTCGCCATCGTCGACAAAGACGGAAACATGGTCTCCTGGATCCAATCCATCTTCAACAAATTCGGCTCCGGCATCGCCACCGACGATTTCGGCTTCCACCTCCACGACCGCGGCGGCCTCTTCAACATCGACCCCAACCATCCCAACCGCGTCGCCCCACACAAGCGCCCACTGCACACCATCATCCCCGGCTTCCTCGCCTACGCCGACCAACGCGTTGCCTTCGGCATTATGGGCGGCTTCAACCAAGCCCAAGCCCACGCCCAATTCGTCTCTTACCTCATCGACGAGAAAATGAATATCCAGGAAGCGATGGAATCACCCCGCTTCACGCGGCCCATCCCCGAAGGCTGTTCCGTCCTCATTGAAAACCGCTTCCCCACCCCGGCCATCGACCAACTCAAAAACCTCGGCCACCTCATCGACATCCGTCCGGCATACTCTTACCGTATGGGTGGCGGCCAAGCCGTCGCCTTCGACCGCAAAACCAAAGTTAAATCCGGCGCCTCCGATCCCCGCAAAGACGGAGCAGCCATCCCCGAACCTGCAAATTTTTGGAAACCATGAAAACAATCATTTTCTCACTCCTCCTCGCCGCCACGCTCGCGGCCGCCGAACCCGCCCAGGATTTACTCAACCTGGCCAAGAAGTCTCCCAACTCACCCGAGTTCAAGGCCGCCCTCGCGAAAGTCATCAAGGACGGCCGCGGCCTCTCCGGCTTCCAAGGCAACTTCCTCTTCGCCGCCGAAGCCAAAGCCCTGCCCACTTTGACCATTAATGATGCCCCCGGCCCCAAACTCACCCGCGTCAAAGGCTCCGACCTCTGGTTCGCGCTCGCCAAACTCCCCACCGGAACCGGCCACAACTACGCCATCACCATCGACGGCAAAGCCAAACCACCAGCCGACTTCCCCTCTTTCGGACCCGACTCCTACGAACAACCCGGCGTCCCCCAAGGCAAACTCTCCGAGAAAATCGTGCACACGAGCAAGGTCTACCCCGGCATGGTCAGCGACTACTGGATCTACGTCCCCGCCCAATACGACCCCCAAACCGCCGCCCCCCTCTTCGTCGTCCAGGACGGCCAAGGCTACGCCCGTCGCGACTCCAACTCGCGCCTCATCACCACCCTCGACAACCTCACCCAGCAGAAAAAAATCCCGGTCATGATCACCGTCTTCATCAGCCCCGGCCTCATCGGCGAACGCCGCATGCGCTCGGTGCAATACGATAGCGTCGACGACACCTACGCCCGCTATCTCCGCGAAGAGATCATCAAGGACGTCGAAGCCAAGTACAAAATCCGTCAGGACGGCTACTCCCGAGCCATCATGGGCGAAAGCTCCGGCGCCATCTGCGCCTTCACCGTCGCCTGGTTCGATACCCAGCGCTATACCCGCGTCTTCTCCCGCATCGGCACCTACACGAGCATTCAGTGGGATCCCTGGAAGAAGGAAGGTGGCAATATCTACCCCTTCCTCCTCCGCAAATCCGAACGCAAAAACATCCGCGTCTGGCTGCAGGACGGCTCCAACGATCTCGAAAACAACCATGGATCCTGGCCCCTCCAGAACATCCAAATGGCCAATTCTCTGAAAATGAAAGAGTACGATTTCCACTTCACGTTCGGCAATGGCCAACACAGCACCGCCCAGGGCAACGCCCAGGCCCCCGAAGCCCTCACCTGGCTGTGGCGCGGTTACGACCCTGCCAAAACCAGCGAAACGTACTCCATGGACCCGGCTGAAAAGTCCAAACCCTACTGGCGCGTCAAAGCGCTCAACCGCGAATAGTGAGCTACTCCGTACGCCTCCGCTGTTCGGAAGAAGAGTGGGAAGACCTGCTCGCCGCCTGGTCCGACGACTACCCTATCCAGGGAGTCGTCGAAGACGATGCTGGCTATCAGGTCTTCTTCGCCTCCGCCGTCACCGCTGAAAAATTCGCGGCCGCCCACTCCTCCGAAGTCGAATCGGCTCCCGAGCAGCGCCACGTCTGGTGGGACGACTGGCAGCCCCTCCTCATCGGCGAGCGATTTTTCCTCTGCCCGCCCGATCGGGACGATCCCACCCCGCCCGGCCGCCTCCGCCTCGCGATGATCGGAGCCAACGTCTTCGGCGGTGGCGAGCATCAAACCACCCAACTCTGCCTCGAACTCCTCGAACAGGTCCTGCGCCCCGGCCAAACCGTCCTCGACATCGGGACAGGCACCGGAATCCTCAGCGCCGCCGCCCTAGCGTTGGGTGCGTCCACCGTCTGGGCCTGTGATGTCGAACCGGCCGCGGTCGCGCTCGCCCGCGAACATGCTCCGGCCTGGCAGGGTTCGGCCAACTCCGTCCGCCCCGGTGCCGCCGATCTCGTCGTCTGCAATATCCACCTCGCCGTGATGCGCGAAATCCTCCCCGACCTCCTCCGCCTCTCCGCCCCGCTCCTTCTCAGCGGCTTCCTCACAGACCAAATCCCCGAACTCACCGCCGGACTAAAAGTTCTCGCTCAAACAGAACGAGACGGCTGGTGCGCCGTCTGGGCGGCCGCGCCGGAGCCCCTCGAACCGATTCCAAACCAGTAGCCGCCACCCAACCCATTCGCCGTCACGACAATCCGCAAACGCTGCTTCCCCGTTCTTGCTCGGTCTCGCTCGCCCCCCTCCACGTGTCAACATTGGACTTTACCGGGCGAAACGCCCATCTCGACTGCTCCTCTTGGGCCTCCGCTACCTGCCGACCACGGACCGAATACGCCCCCCCGTGCACGAAACCGCGAGCTTGCCCCCGCCCAAGCCATGGTGTCCGCCCCACTTCCAGCAGCGGCAGAGCGGTCTGCGACCCTGCTACCGTCATATCGCCGCAAACGCTATCAGCCGCGGCAGCACCGCGCTTCGCCCACGTGGTTACTCTAATCCTGCAAATGCCGGTTGATGTTCCGCAGAGAGTGCATCGTCGAACTCAACTCCGGCCAGTCCGAGTCCAGCAGCGCTTTCGAATCCAGCGAAACCTCATGCTCCATCCCCACAAACAGAGAAACCAACTCCGGGTCCCTCCACCCTTTCGCCGCCTCTTCCTTCAAAATCTCCATCGCATGCTCTTTCGTAAACGCCGCTTTGTACGAACGCTTCGTCGTCAAAGCGTCGAAAATATCGACGACCTGTAAAATCCGTGCCAATAACGGAACCGCTTCTCCCTCCAAACGATCCGGATAGCCCGACCCATCCCAACGCTCATGATGGCTCCGAATAATCGGTAACACCGGCGCCAAACTCTTCATCGGCTTGCAGATCTCAACCCCACGAATTGTGTGTAACTCCATGACCTTACATTGGTCTGCGGTCAACTTCCCCGTTCCCAACAGAATCGAATCTGGAATTGATATCTTCCCAATATCATGCAGAAATCCGCCCCGATACAACGCCACCAAATCCTTTCTTGGCAACCCCAACTCCAACCCGAGCGCCACACTATAAGTCGCCAGCCGCTCACAGTGCTCTCCTGTACCCGTGTCCCGGTTCTCCACCGCCCGAGCCAGCGCAAACAGAATCGTCTCCGCCTCTTCCAGAGAGTCGATCGCCGCCTTGTGCCGCAAAAGGGAGTTGACCCGCGCCCGCACCACCGAAGGATGCAGCGGCATCGTCAGATATTCGTCCGCCCCCGACTCGATCCCCTCAACCTCAAAGTCAAACCCGTGTACGCTCGTCAACATCAAAATCGGAGTGAATTGTGTCTTCCGGTTCGATTTCAACCGCCGACATAACTCCGTCCCACCAATCCCAGGCAGCAGGAAATCGGCGATGATCAGGTCCACCGGCTGAGCCGCGATCAAATCCATCGCCTCCATCCCTGTCTCCGCCTCAAAGAACTCGTGATTCCCCGCCCGCAGCATCGATTTCAGCAGACGTCGATTGATCTGATTCCCGTCCACTACCAAAATCCTCGTCGCATTCGTCGGCTCCGCGGAGCTAGGCAGGATCAATGGCGACCGTAAACCCGCGGCGATGTTTTCCCGCCCAGGCCCAAATCGGACCGGAGAAAGCAATCCCATCTCGGTCAGCGGTATCGTAACGAGAGATAGTTGACGGTCTGGAAGCGGCATGAGAAGACTACAATCGGTGCGCTAAAAAAATCGCCACAAGGTAGTTATCGGCGGTTGGGCAAAAATCAATAGATAATAGTGACAAGAAGATCCATGAAACTCCTTTTCCTTTTCGCGACGCTCCTACCGCTCGGTGCCGAAACCCTCAGCCAAGGGGAACGCGACCGCGCGATGAGCCACCTCCAATCCACCCGTAAGCTTTACGTCGATGCCACCGCCGGCCTCTCGGAAGCCCAATGGAAATTCAAATCCGCGCCCGACCGTTGGAGCGTCGCCGAGTGCGCCGAGCACCTGGCCGAAAGTGAAGAGTTCCTTCGTGGCCTGCTTTTGACCACC
>CANNLB010000241.1 GCA_947505565.1 Acidobacteriota bacterium
GCTGTGGACTTGCGTGTTCCACTTTATATTTTTTGGTTTGATCGCGGAGCGTGCACTAGCCGGTCCGCCGCTAACCACAATTCAGGATGTGATCTACAAGGCCGATGGGACGCGCTTCAATGGCGTCGCCTACATTGAGTGGAAATCGTTCCAAGCGGCCAATCAGGTGCCGATTGCAACCCAGAGTCTCACGATTGCCATCGTCGATGGAAATCTGCGCGTTCGTTTGGTGCCGACCACGAATGCGAGCTCTGGAGCCTACTACTATGTCCGATACCATAGCGACGGTAGAATTCAATTCTCCGAAACGTGGGCGGTGCCTCCGAGCACGCCAACCGTAAATTTGGCCGCGGTCCGCGTTGCCGTCGGTCAACAAACCGGAGGTGGAACGTTGCCGCCGGCCGGACTCGAGATTGCTGACATCACCGGTCTCAGTTCGGAGTTGGCGGCCCGACCCGTTCGCGGGCTCGGTTACGCCTCCAGTCGCGCGATTCGTACGGGAGCCACCGGAGCGCTCGAAGCCGTTACCGGCAATTTGACCGATTGCGTCCGCGTCGATGGCTCGAGCTCGGCTTGCTCTTCCGCGGGCGGTGGCTATACGGGTCCTGGTTTTATCGATCGTGAGCTCCCTTCGAATGTCGTGGACGGAGTCAACACCGTATTTGCTCTCAGCGATACCCCGTCGCCTTCTAGTAGTTTGGAACTCGTCCTCAATGGACTAGTCCTATCCTCTGGCGTCGATTACACCTTGAGCGCGAATTCAATTACAATGCTCACGACCTCGACTCCTCGCACCGGAGATGTCTTCCGAGCCTCATTTCGAACCGCCTCGGGGAGCAATCCGACTTCGGCCGCGGGTGGCGCGCTCACGGGAACGTATCCCAATCCGCAGATCGCGGCCGGAGTTGTTTCGAACAACAACATCTCCGATGTGGCCGGGATCGTCGAAAGTAAGCTAGCTCTAAACTTTCCGACTCATACCAGTGCAAATGACCCATCGGCAGCGGAAAAGGCTGCTCTGTCCGGTACGGCGGGAGCTCCGTCGGCATTGAATAAGTTTGTGACCGCCAGTGATTCTCGCTTGACCGATGCACGGGCTCCGACCGGGCATCCGTTGCTCAGCGGTCAGCACGCCGATACGACGGCTGCGGTGGTCACCCGCGGCGATCTGATCGTCGGCCAGGGCTCGACGCCAAGCTGGACGAAGTTAAGCCTGGGGGCCGCGGGCCGGTGTCTTACTTCGAACGGTGTCGATGCGATCTGGAATAACTGCCTCTACACGGGATTTCAGCCCGGGGCAATCCCGTTCGTGAACTCGGCTGGCAACCTTTCTGAGAATACCTTCCAACTTCGCTGGGACAACAGCGGGCGGAAGCTATCGGTCGGGTCTAGCCTTGCCGACGGTACCCTCAACGTGCAGGATCCAGCGGGCGCGACGTCGGTGATCGTTCGGTCCGGGGTAACCCAAAGCGGGGTATCGTTACAACGTTGGCAGGATGCCTCGGGGGCCGATATGGCTCGAATCGATAATGAGGGCACCCTCGTTTCCCCGGCGCTGCAAGCGATCTCGGGTACCACTCGGGCACCGTGGCGCGATACCGGAATGGCGGCTGACCCCGTTGCCCGAGTCGATGGGGATGCTTGGTTTAACAGCACTTCGAAGGCACGAAAATCACAGCATGCAGGTCAGACGCACTCTACGCCGCAGGTGATTTGCACCAAAGAGGGCACCGCAAATCCGTCCACTGCGCTGGCCATCATGGCCAGTTGCACCATCCCGGGAGGCTTGCTGCAAACCGGCGACCGGTTAGATGTCTTAGTCGATGCGGAGCAAGTCGGCACGGTGGTCCCTTGGACGATCGCGGCGCAATGGGGCTCCGCCCAGATGATGCAACGGTCCTTCGGTTCGGGCGATTCAATGTTTGCACTGCGCGCGCAGGTTGTTCTCTACAGCAACGGATCCACGCTTTCGTCGCAGCATTTCAACGCAACCGGGGCTACGTTGACGAACCTTGCTTCGGCGACAGACCCCTACCAAGCGGGTCTGTCCATCGCCGTGTCCGGTTCCATCGGTCAAGCAGGCGCCGGGTCAAACGTCATCGTTCGCAACTTGACGGTGATCCGCTATCCGGCGCAAAACAACTAGTTACTTCTTCTTCGCAGCACGTGCGGTGGAGGGCGGAATCACGCCCTTCATCCGCAAATAACCAACCATGTTTCCGTAATGAGCGTTGAGGTTTGCGATGTAGCCAATCATCGAATCCACGGGCATTACTTTCCGTGTTCCAATCGTCACTTCCGTCAACGCTTGCGTGTCCGTCATGCCGCTGATCACCGAATCGCAATAGGTGAACGACTCTTGGATCACCTTTTGAATCTCCGCCTTTGTCTTTGCCTTAGCCGAGTCGTTGGCTGGTGTCGTCTTGCCCGCCATGGCCGCGCAAGTGTTAAAATTCATCCCGGCGGTATGGCTGATCCAATCGCCGAAACTACGCTGATCCGGGGTCAGCCGATACTCTATCGCCTCGGTCGGCATCGCCTCCGCCGACTCTACCAAGTTCAACTTCGCCGTCTGGTACCGGGCCTTAAACGCCGACACAATCGGGTCAGCCGCCGTTAACGCCTCCGCTATCAAGAACGCCAATCCTATCAATCGCATGTCCATATTCTACCGGAGTTGATCGTCGACTTCGTCCAGCCAATCCGGGTTCTTCAATACTTCGCGCGGGCGACTGCCGTCCGGCGGACCAATAATCCCGTCTCGATACATCATGTCCAGGATTCTCGCCGCTCGACCGTAGCCCAGCCGAAGTCGACGCTGCAACACCGACGTCGACGCCTTACCGAGCTCACAAACCACGCGTGCCGCCTCTCTATACTGCGGATCTTCGTGGCCGTCTATGACCTCTTCGCCGCCTTCACTCTCGCCATCCTCACTCGGAGGAGCCATCAGAAAGCTCTGGTCGTAGTCCGGCTCAGCCTGCTTTTTCCAATAGTCCACCACCGCAGTGGTCTCCGTTTCGCTCACATAGGCACCGTGTACCCGAATCAATCGAGCCGTGCCGGGAGGCAGGAAAAGCATGTCGCCCTTTCCAAGCAAGGAGTGAGCCCCCATGTTGTCGAGAATCGTCCGCGAGTCGACTCGCGTCGCCACCCGAAAGCTGATCCTCGTCGGGAAGTTCGCCTTGATCAATCCCGTAATCACGTCGACACTGGGGCGCTGGGTCGCCAACACTAAATGGATCCCGACCGCCCGAGCCATCTGCGCCAAACGCGTCACGCTCTCTTCAACCCCCGCGCGCTCAAGCATCATCAAATCGGCAAGCTCGTCGATGATAATGACGAGGAACGGAAGCGGCCTCAACTCTTCGAGCTCCAGATTCGGCGCCTCGTTATCAAACAAACTCCGCGGCGTCGACATCAACAGGCGGACTTTTTTGTTGTACTGCTCGATATTCCGCACGCTCTGTGCCGCCAATAGCTTCAACCGACGTTCCATCTCTAAAACAGCGTTGCGCAACGCATACGTAGCCTTCTTCGGCTCCGTGATCACCGGCGTGAGTAAGTGCGGAATTCCTTCATAAATGCCGAGCTCCACCCGTTTCGGGTCGACCATGATCAGCCTTACTTCGTCCGGAGTCGACTTATACAATAACGACATGATCAACGTATTCAGCATCACGCTCTTGCCGGCACCGGTTGAACCAGCGATCAAGACGTGAGGCATCGTGTCCAACGTCGCCACCTTAATCCGCCCGCTGATATCCTTCCCCATCGTAATCGTCAGCTTCGATGGAGAACTCTCAAACTCTTCGCTTTCCAGTACCTGTCGTAAACTAATCAACTCTCGCCGTTTATTCGGAACCTCGATCCCCACCGTCGGCTTACCCGGAATTCGCTCAATCAAAACACTTTCGCACTGCAATCCCAAACACAAATCTTCGGCCAGATTAGTAATCCGGTTGTACTTGATGCCGGCGTCAGGCTTATATTCAAACGTCGTCACGACCGGGCCCGGATTGATCTGCACCACCGACCCCAGCACGTTAAACTCTTCGAACTTCGACTTGATCTTGGCCGCCGTCTCCTTCAACTCCTGCTCGTCATAAGGGTTGCGCGCCGGTACCTCATTCAACAGCGAAGTCGCCGGCATAATGTACGCCCGCCCCGACTTCTCCTTCCGCCTCCGACCAGTTTCCACCTCAACCGCAGCCTTCGGCACCAGCGGCGTCTCCCAAGGCAACTCTTCCAAGGCACGAATCGGGATGTCCTCTTCTTGCGCCGACGCCTCCTCTTCCTCCTCCACCGCCGCCTCGACCTCTGCCACCGATTGCTTGGCCTTCCATGGCAAATTGCTCTCTGTCAGCGGCACCACCGGTATCCCGGCTTCCGCAGCCGTCCGCTCCGGCGCCCGTTCCACCGCATTCCGCCGCACTGCCCGCGGTTCGGACTGTTTCGCCTTGGCGGCCTTCCGCCGCGCCTCCCGCCAATCCTGCCACGCCGCTACCCGAGCTAGCCACCAAGCGGTCGGAACTGCCAGCCACTCATAGACGACCTCCATCGAAAACTTCGAAACCAGGTAAAGCGACAAGAAAATGCTCGTCAACGTAATCATCGCCGCACCGATAGGGTTGAAGTTCCCCATCAGATAATTCGCCAGCGCCAAGCCTACGATGCCCCCTGCCGGCACCGTGCCGTCAAATGGCCGCCACATCGGCGTCAGCGACAGAATTGTGCAGACCCCCGCCACCAAAAGCGTCGCGCCCGTCAATCGGACCACCGGGACCTCAATCGGCTTATGGCGCATCCGCTGGATTCCCACCGCTACAACGAAAATCGGCACCACCAGCGACGCCAGCCCCAGAGTGCTGTAAATCAGGTCCGCCAGCGTAGCCCCAAATCGACCCGTCCAGTTCGTCGCCCTCTCCATGCCTGTAGCGGTATTCCACGATGGGTCCCCGGGGTGATACGACGCCAAGCTCAGCACCAGGAATAATCCCACGGCGACGAACACAGCTCCGGTTACTTCATTCAGCCGGTTATTGGCCGAGGGTTTCAAAATGTCCATGCGCGTTTCAGCCGCGCCATAATCAGAGCAACACCATTATGCCAGAGTCTCGCCCCCCATGGGGATTCACCAACCACGCGACGCCGCCAGACCGATCACAAACAACCCAAAGGCGACCCGGTAAATCACAAACGGGCGAATCGAGTTCGATCGCAGGAATTTAAGAAAGAAGGCGATTACGGCGAAGCCAACTAGGGCGCTCACCGCGATCCCGGCCAACATCGGCACCTGCATATCTTCCGCCAATCCGTGCTTGCGCAAGTTTAAGATCGCTTTGGCCGCCGCCGCCCCAACCGCCGGAGTCGACAGCAGAAAACTGAACCGCGCCGCCGCCGCTCGGTCCAGGTCTCGAAACAAACCCGCCGAAAGCGTCACCCCGCTACGCGATGTCCCCGGGACTATCGCCAGCGCCTGCGCCGTTCCAATAAACACGCAATCGAAAAGCGTCAGTTCCCCTAAATCCCTCCGCTGCTTCGACAGACGCTCCGCTCCATACATCACCAGCCCCATTGAAATCGCCATCACCCCGATCACATAAGGACT
>CANNLB010000242.1 GCA_947505565.1 Acidobacteriota bacterium
TACACTCTTTCACCGCCCCAGCCTCCGACCACGAATAGTCCGCCGCCACGATCATGTGCGCGATCCGTCCCGGGTACCGCCGCGCCGCGGCCATCACCCGCGCCGCCGTTTCTCCCATCGCCGCCGCCGACCCCAGCCGAAACACCTCCTCCGACACCGTCCGCGCAAACGCCTCGATATCCGACGTCAGCGGCGCGTCAAACGACAAATGCTTGGTCGAATGCTCGCCCACCAGACTCACAATCGGGCTCCGCGCCTTTCTCGCATTGTGGAAATTCGCCAACCCGTTTGCGAGCCCGGGACCCAGGTGCAGCAGCGTCGCCGCTGGCTTGGCCAGCATCCGGGCATAGCCATCTGCCGCTCCCGAACAGACTCCTTCGAACAGGCACAGCACCCCCCGCATCTCCGGCACGCGGTCGAGCGCCGCCACAAAATGCATCTCGGAGGTTCCGGGGTTCATGAAGCACACCTCCACGTCCCCCGCCACCAGCGTCCGCAACAAACACTCAGCGCCAGTCATCGACTTACAGCTTGACCTTACCGGTTGCCGGATCCCACGCCGCCCGGGTCTTGTGGCGCCAAGCTAAGTTACACAGGTGCGCCGCGGCCGCCGCGTAGTGCCCTTCCTCGGCGTTCTCCCGACTCGGCTTATTGTTCCGGATCGAATCGATGAACCACCAGTTGTGACTCGGCCCCTTCTCTATCGGGACGTCCTTCGCCTCCGGCCGCGGCTGCCTGGTCTCGCCGGTAAATTGAGCCAAATACTCGTCCCGCAGCTTCTTAGGGAAATTGATGCTCCCATACAACTGCGCCTTGCCGCCCTTGGATTCCGGAGTCAACGTCAACCGGTTGAATTCCACGAGCAGCGTCGCCTCATCTCCGTAAATATAGATGCCGCGCGGCGATTGACCGTTCGCTTGGTTCACATACACATCCACTACGAACCCCTCGGCATATTCCACTAAGGAGTTCATCACATCCGGCACCGTCCGTCCATCATTCCACTTATAGATGCCGCCCTGAGATACGGCCGACAGCGGCGCTTTCACCCCCATGATCTGGTGCATTTGCGTAAACTGATGTACGAATAAGTCCGCCGCCACCCCGCCCGAGTAATCCCAGAACCGCCGCCATTGAAACACGATCTTCGGGTCAAACGCCCGCTTCTTCGTCCGGCCCTGCCAAGTCGCCCAATCGATCGTCTTCTCGGACGCGTCCGAAGGCACCGGATACTGCCAGGCACCTTCGGCCGAATTCCGATGGTTCGCCATCCGGATCATATTTACCTTACCCAAGGCCCCGCTCGCCACCAGTTCCTTCGCCTTCGCCGTCAGCGCCGATGTCTTCGCCTGGCTGCCGACCTGCAAAACCTTTCCGCTCCGCTTGGCCGCTGCCATAATCCGAGGCCCTTCGGCAATCGACCAAGTCATCGGCTTCTCGACGTAGACGTGCTTGCCGGCGGAAAGCGCGTCCAGGACGATCTTCTCGTGCCAATGGTCGGGCGTCGCGATCACCACGGCGTGAACGTCCTTGTTATCGAGTACCGCCCGATAGTCCTTCCCCGTCCAAATCCCTTCGCCCAACTGCTCCTTCGCCCGTTGCCGACAACCGTCGTAAAGGTCCGCCACCGCAATCCCCTTCGCCCCCGGCACCTCGGTAAATTCGTCAATCAACTGCTTGCCGCGCACCCCGCTACCAATGTAGCCGAGGTTGACGGAGTCGTTGCTCGGCTGTCCGAACAAAGTCGTCGCCGGCGAAAGCGAATAGACCACCGAAGCGGCCGAAAGAAAGGTACGTCGAGTTGTAGCCATACCCTACTAGCCTACCGCTTGCTGTATCCTTTGGTTAAGTGATCGCGCGCCGCCTGCCTCTGCTTCTGATCCCGATCGCCACCGCCGCTTTTGGCTGGTGGTGGTTCGTCAACCGTCCCGCTGCCCCGGTGGCCGTCTATGGCGTCGTCGAATCCCGCCGCATCGAAGTCGGATCTAAGATCGGCGGTCGCGTTACCGAGGTACTGGCAGAGGAAGGCACGATCGTCGACCCCGAAGCGCCGCTGGTCCGGTTCGATTTTTCTGAAGTGCGCGCCCGCCTGCGCCAGTCCGAAGCGCGGCTGGCCGAAGCCACCGCCCGCGCTGATCACCTCGCCCGCGGCCTCCGCCCCGAGGAAATCGCTCAAACAGAAGCCGCGGCCGCCCAGTCCCGTGCCTTTCTCGTCGCTGCTCAATCCGGTGCCCGCCCCCAGGAAATCGGTCAGGCCCAAGCCGATCTACGCGCCATCGAAGCCGACGTCGATACGGCCACCACCACCGCGACCCGTCTGGCTTCTCTCGCCCAATCCGGCGACATCTCCCGCCAAGCGCTCGACGATGCGACCGGCCGCCGGGATGCGCTCCGCGCTCGCTCGGAGGCCGCCAGCCAGCGCCTCGCTCTGCTCCAAGCCGGCACCCGAGCGGAGGACGTCCAAGCCGCCCAGCAACGGACCATCCAGGCGGAAAAAGTGGCCGCCGTCGCCCGACTCGGCACCCGCCCCGAAGAACTCGCCCAGGCCCGGGCCCGCGTCGACCAAGCCCAAGCCGAAGTCGCCCAGATCTCGGTCCAACTCGCCGAAGTCGAAGTCCGCTCTCCCTCGCGCGCCCGCGTCGAAACCATCTCCGTCCGCCCCGGCGATCTGATTCCCGGCGGCCGCCCGGTCGTAACGCTGCTTGAAGAATCGCAAACCTGGGTTCGGGCCTTTGTCCCGGCCACGCTGCTTTCGTTCTGGCCACTGGGGGCGAAGGTCGACGTCATCCTTGACAACGTTCCGCCCGTCTCGGGCTTCGTCCAACAGATCGCCGCCCAAGCCGAGTTCCTCCCCCGCAACGTCCAAACCCGCGACGACCGCTCCCACCAAGTCTTCGCCATCAAAATCCGCGTTCCCAACGCCTCCCTCCGCTCCGGCATGGCCGCCGAAGTCCGCCTCGCCCCCTAGCCATGCCGGTCATTGAAACGAAAGACCTCACCATCCGCTTCGGCGATTTCACCGCCGTCGACAAAGTCTCCATGTCCATCGAGCGCGGCGAAGTCTTTGGCCTCCTCGGCCCGAACGGCTCCGGCAAAACCACTATCATCAAGGCCCTCTGCGGCCTCGTCAAAATCGCCTCCGGCTCCGGCCGCCTCCTCGACCTCGACGTCCGCCAGCAGGCCGCCGAAGTCCGTCAGCGCATCGGCTACATGTCGCAGCGCTTCGGCCTTTACGAGGACCTTACCGTTTGCGAGAACATCGAGTTCTACTCCGGGGTGTACGGCCTCTCCCCCGAACGCCACGCCCGCCGCTTCGCCGACGTCGTCGCGCTCACGACCATCAGCCCCTACCTTTACCGCCGCGCCGGCCAACTCTCCGGCGGCTGGAAACAACGCCTCGCCCTCGCCTGCGCCATCATCCACTCCCCCGAAGTCGTCTTCCTTGATGAACCCACCGCCGGCATCGACCCGGTCGCCCGCCGGGCCCTCTGGGACCTCGTCTTTCTACTCTCCGGCCAAGGGGTCACCTTTCTGGTCACCACCCATTACATGGACGAAGCCGAACGCTGCGGCCGAGTCGGTTATCTCTACAACTCGAAGTTAGTCGCCCTCGGCACCGTGGACGAACTCAAGCGTCTCCCGGCGGCCAACCCGCCCGGCACCGCGCGGTTCGAAATCACGTGTCCGAACGTGATGGAGGTTCTCGCCGCCGTCCGCCTGCTGCCTTACGTGCAGGAAGCCACCATCTTCGGCCAGTCGATCCACGCCCTCGCCGACGTGTCGGCCACCGCCGCGCTGGCGGCCGCTGTCAACGTCACCCCCCGGCTGATCGAACCTTCGCTCGAAGACGTCTTCGTCACTTTGACTCATCAAATCCGGAACGCCGCATGAACCCTTTTTCCGGCACCATTCCGATGATGCGCAAGGAATTTCTTCACCTCCGCCGCGATCAGGGCACGGTGATCTTCGCACTCCTCATTCCTGTCATCCAACTCATCATTTTCGGCTTCGCGCTGAACATGAACGTCCGGCAGATCCCCACGATCGTTTACGACCAGTCCCCGTCGCAACGCAGCCGCGAACTCATCGAACGCTTCCGGGCCACCGATACTTTCGCGCTCCGCCGCCATGTCAGCTCTGACGAAGAGCTTTACCGGGAGATCCGTCAGGGGCACGCTCAAGCCGCCTTGAAGATTCCGGCCGACTACGCCGATCGCGTCCTCGAAGGCCGGGGCGCGACCGTTCAACTATTGGTCGACGGCTCGGATTCCACGGTCTCCGGCGCGGCGCTGAACGTCTTTACTGCTCTGATCTTGCTTGAAAACCAGCGGCTCTCGAACGCCGGCAAGTCGATTGTCGAAGCCCGTCCCGCCGTTCTCTTTAATCCCGCCACGCGGTCTCCGAATTTCTTCGTGCCCGGCTTGGTCGCAGTTCTCGTGCAGATTATGGTGATCCTGCTGGTGGCCCTTTCCGTCGTCCGGGAGCGGGAACGCGGCACCCTCGACCAACTCACGGTGACCCCGGTGCAGCCGCTCGGCGTGATGGTCGGCAAGATGATTCCCTACGTCGCTCTCGGGTTCCTCGAAATCTGCTGGGTTTTGCTGATTATGCGCGTCGTTTTCGCGGTCCCCATCAACGGCAGTCTCGCCACTCTGTTGATCATCGCCGTCCCGTTCCTGGTCGCTTCCTCAGGCATCGGCCTGCTCATCTCCACGAAGGCCCAATCCCAAGCCGAGGCGTTTCAAATGTCGTTCGGCACTATGCTACCGTCTATCTTTCTTTCGGGATATATCTTCCCGATCAACAACATGCCGGTACACTTCCAATACGTAAGCAAGATCATTCCGACCACTTACTACATCGATGTTACTCGCGGAGTCATCCTCCGCGGAGCCAGCCTCTCGGATGTCTGGGTCAACGGAGCCGTCCTCTCCCTCATGGCCCTCGTCACCGTCGCCCTCGCCGCCCGCCAGTTCCAACGCCAACTCAGCTAGCCCCTCGCCAATCATTCATCATCCTGTCACGTTGAGTTCTCGATAATTAGAGAATCTCAATCATCTTGTACCAGGTGCCATGAAACATCTCTTCGTCCTGCTGGCCTCGGCCTGCGTTCCCGTCTTCTCCCAACCCACCGTCTCGGCCGTGCTCGACGGTGCCGCCTACACGCAAACGATCGCTCAAGGCTCGGTATTTGTAGTCAAAGGAACCGGGCTCAGCGCGGCCGGCACCGTTTCTGCCGCCGCGCCGACCTACCCCCCCACCCTGAACGGGGTCAGCCTGTCACTCACGGCCGCGGTCGGCGGAGCGGTCGTCACCCCGCCGTTGATCTACACCTATAACCTTAACGGAGTCCATCAGTTGGCTGCTCTGCTGCCTTCTCCTACGCCCCTCGGGCTCTACGATCTCCGCGTCACCAATGGCACCGCCACATCGGCGCCGATTCGCCTTGGCGTCGTCGCCCGGAAACCCGGCATCGTCACCGCCAGCGGCGATGGATCCGGCCCCGCGCAGGCGACCCTGGACGGGAAACTGATTCTTCAGCGCACCTCCAACGTAGGCAAAATCGGCGAGTTCGATTCCCGGGCGGCCCGACTCGGCGAACGCG
>CANNLB010000243.1 GCA_947505565.1 Acidobacteriota bacterium
CCCACTACGCACAGGCCCAACGGGCGGCGGGATTCTCCTCCGGCTCCTTGGCCTAGGGCTATCGGGAGGGCTCCCAGCAAGGCGCACATCGTGGTCATCATGATCGGGCGGAATCTCACAAGGCAGCCTTCGTAAATCGCCTCGTAGGGTGTTTTGCCTTCGCTTCTCTCGGCTTCTAGGGCGAAGTCGATTTGCATGATTGCGTTCTTTTTTACGATTCCGACTAGAAGAATAAGACCGACGAAACTGTAGATGTTTAGGTCTAGTTTGAATATGTACAGCGTCAACAGGGCTCCGAAGCCGGCCGAGGGGAGGCCGCTTAGGATCGTGATCGGGTGGATGAAGCTCTCGTATAAGATTCCCAAAACGATGTATACGACGAAGATGGCTACCGCTAACAGGAGCATCAGGTTTTTCGAAGATTGCTGGAAGGCGGCGGCGGTCCCTTGGAAGGTTCGGCTTACGTTCGTCGGGAGGGTCTGGTCGGCTACCGCTTCGATCATCTCGACCGCGTCTCCGAGGGAGGTGCCGGGGGCGGTGTTGAACGCAATCGTCACCGCCGTCAATTGGCCGTAGTGGTTGATGGCTTGGGGGCCGGCTTTGGCTTCCATTTTCACTAGGCTGTCGATAGGAACTAGTTTGTCGTCGGTCGAGCGGACATACAGGTTCGATACATCTCCAGGGTTGGATTGGAAGGGACGCTCTACTTCCATCAACACTCGGTATTGGTTGTCGGGGGCGTAGATCGTGGAGATCCAGCGGGGGCCGTAGGCGTCGAATAGGGCGTTCTCGATCTGCTCGGGGGTTACGTGTAAGGTCGCGGCTTTGTCTCGGTCGATCAGGACGTGGAGCTCGGGGTTCTTGATCTGGAGGTCAGACGTCACGTCCATTAGGCCGGGGATTTTGGCCATCTCCTTTTCCAGTTCCGGGGCGGACTTGTAGAGGGCGTTCGTGTCGCTGCTTAGAAGGGTGTATTGGTACAGGCTCTTCGTTAGGGAGCCTCCGATGCGGATCGATGGCGGGTTCTGGAGAAACACGCGCATGTTGGGGAGGACGTTCAGTTTGGGGCGGAGGCGGGCGATTACTTGCTCTACGGACTCCTTCCTTTCATGCAAGGGGATTAGATGGAAGTACATTCGACCGAAGTTGGGGCCACCGGTGGCTACGGCTGCACTCGTTCCTCCCATTCCGCTGAAGAAGGCCTCTACCGCTGGGTCCTTGCGGCCGATGTCGGCTAGCTTCTGGATGTTCTCCGCCATGGTGACGTGAGACGTGCCTTGGGGGCCTTCTACGATCGCTAGGATGTTGCCTTGATCTTCGGTCGGGATGAAGCCTTTGGGGACGATTTGGAAGAGATAGACGGTTCCGACTAGAATCGCTGCGCTGGCGGCCAGGACGACGGGGCGGTGGCGGAGCGTCCATTTTAGGGTCACATCGTAAACGTGCAACATGCCGTCGAAGATGCGCTCGGTGAACATGTAGAGCTTTCCGTGGCTGCCAAGATGGGGCTTGAGGAAGCGGGCGGCTAGCATCGGAGTAAGTGTTACACTCACGAAGCCGGAAACGAGAATCGCTACGACGATGGTGACGGAGAACTCGCGGAAGAGGCGGCCTAAGATGCCTCCCATGAATAACAATGGGATGAAGACGGCGGCTAGGGAGACCGTCATGGAGACGATCGTGAAGCTGACCTCGCGTGCTCCGTCAAAGGCGGCTTGGAGGGGCGGGGTGCCGAGTTCCATGTGGCGGACGATGTTTTCGAGCACCACAATCGCATCGTCCACTACGAAGCCGATGGCTAGGATTAAGGCCATCATCGACAGGTTGTCGAGGCTATAGTTGCAAAGGTACATGACGGAGAACGTACCGAAGACGGCGATGGGGAGGGCGAGGGAGGGGATGATGGTGGCAGAAACGTTGCGTAGGAATAGGAAAATTACCATGATGACCAAGCCTAGGGTTAGGAACATGGTGTGTTGCACGTCTTCAAACGACTCTCGGATGGAGATGGCTCGGTCCGTCAGGATGGTCAACGTAACCGTCGGGGGGAGGGTGGCTTTGAAGCCGGGGAAGAGAGCTTTGACTCCGTCGGCGACTTCGACGGCATTCGTGCCCGGCTGGCGGAGGACCGCCATGGTGATCGACCGTTCGGTGCTGGTGGGGGTGTTGAACCAGGAGAAAGCCTTGTCGTCTTCGACGGAGTCGAGGACCGTGGCGATTTCGTCGAGGCGGACCGGTGTGCCGCCGATGGACGCTACGATCATGGGTTTAAAGGCGTCGGCGTCGGGAAGTTGGCCGGTGGTATGGATGGTGACGATCTGGTCCTTTCCATAGAGAGTTCCGGTGGGGATGTTGACGTTGTGGCGGCGGATGGCGGTCTCCACTTCGTCGATGCCGATGCCGCGGGAGGCTAGGGCGTTGGGGTTCACCTGCACGCGGACCGCGTATTTCTGCGCGCCCATGATTTGCACTTGGGCGACGCCGGGGACCATGGACATGCGCTGGGCCATCATGGTGTCGGCGTATTCGTGGAGGCGGTAGAGGGGGAGGATCTTGGAGGTTAGGGCTAGATAGAGGACGGGTTGGTCGGCGGGATTCACCTTCTTAAAGGTGGGCGGGTTGGGCATGCCGGGGGGGAGGAGAGGACCGGCTTGGGTGATGGCGGCTTGGACGTCCTGGGCGGCGGCGTCGAGATCTCGGGAGAGGGCGAATTGGAGGGTGATGCCGGTGGAGCCGAGGGTGTTGGTGGAGTTCATCGAGTCGAGGCCCTCGATGGTGGAGAACTGGCGTTCGAGAGGGGTGGCGACGGCGGAGGCCATGGTCTCGGGGTTGGCGCCGGGGAGGTTGGCGGCGACGACGAGGGTGGGGAGGTCGATGTTGGGGAGGTCGGAGACGGGGAGGAATTTGTAGGCGACGGCGCCGAAGATCGTAATGGCCACCATGATGAGGGTGGTGGCGACGGAGCGTTGGATGAAGAGGCCGGTGAAGCCGGTGGAGGGGTGTCGGTTGATCATGACGCAGCCTTTACTTTGGAGCCGGGGGCGAGACGGAGTTGGCCTTCGACGACGACCTTTTCGCCGGGGCGGAGGCCGGATTCGATGGCGACGTCGCGGTCAACCCGGGGGCCGAGGACGACGGGGCGGAGTTCGACGGTTTGCTTGTCGGTGAGGACGTAGACGTAGTTGCCGGTTTGGCTGTTTTGGAGCGCGGCGGCGGGGATGACGACGGCGTTTTGCAGAGATTCAAGGAGGACGGTGACGTTGACGAACTGGCCGGGCCAGAGGCGGGTGTCGGCGTTGGGGAAAGTGGCTTTAAGGCGGATGGAGCCGGTGGCTCCGTCGACGGCGTTGTCTAAGAAAGTGATGGTGCCTTGGGGGACGGCGGCAGTGTCGCCGGGGATGAGGGCGGAGACGGGGAGGCGGCCGGACTTCATGCGTTGGCGGAGGGTGGCGAGGCGGATTTCGGGAATGGTGAAGGTGACGTAGGTGGGTAGGGTTTGGTTGATGGTGAGGAGGTCGGAGTCGTTGGCTTTGATGATGTTGCCGGGCTTGAGGCGGAGGTCTCCGGTGCGGCCGGTGAGGGGGGAGCGGATGAAGCAGTAAGAGAGATTGAGTTTGGCGTTTTCGAGGGAGGCTTCGTCGGCGCGGATGGTGGCTTTGACGGAGTCGATGTTGGCGGAGACGGCGCGGACGGCGGTGCGGCGGGCGCGGGCTTCGGAGGCGGTTTGGTCGGCTTGTTCGCGGGAGCCGATGCCTTGGGCGGCGAGTTTTTCGTAGCGGGTGGCTTGGAGGGTGTGGAAGGCTTCGGCGGCTTGGGCGGAGGTGAGGGTGGCTTCGGCTTGGGCCTGGAGGGCTTTATCGCGGGCGATGTTGGCTTCCCATTGACGGATGGATTCGAGGTAGGGGCGGGGGTCGATTTCGAAGAGCAGATCGCCTTGTTTGACGGCGGCGCCTTCGGCGAAGTGGGCCTTCATGAGGGTGCCGGTGATGATGGATTTGACGGTGACGGCGGCGTAGGCTTCGACTTTGCCGATGGCTTTGATTTCGACGGGGACGGAGCGGAGGGTGGCGGAGGCGAACTTGACGCCGATGGCGGGGGGGCCGATGGGTTCGCCGGCGGCTTTGGCGGTGGATTCGGTTTTCGTGCAGGCGGCGAGGCCGAGGAGTGAGAGGAAGAGGAGGAGTTTCATTTGGTTCCAATGCCGTTCCAGACGAAGTCGAAGACGCTATTGATGGGTAGGTCGGGGGACTCGGGGTCGTCGGTTAGGATGTGCTGCGCGAGAGCGGAGCGGATGAGGTCGTAGATAAGGCGGGCGGTTCTGGCGACGGAGCAGGGTCGCAGTTGGCCTAATTGGATGCCGTCGGCGAGGACGGTTTCGAGGAGGGTGGCTTGTTCTTCGTAAAGATCTTTGAATTCGGGCCGGGCGTTAGCGGCGCCGGTTGGTAGATGGCTAAATTCAGTGTAATAGATGCGGAAGAAGTCGCGGTTGCGGGAGAAATAATGAAAGCGGGCGGCGATGAAGGCGCGGAGCTTGGCTTCGCAGGTGGGAGCGGTGAGGAGTTGGGCGGCAACTTCGGCGTGGAGGGCGAGGACGCCTTCGCGGAGGGCGGCGAGGAAGAGGTCGCGCTTGGATTCGAAGTAGAGGTAGACGGTGCCTTTGGCGACGCCGGCGAGGGCGGCGATTTGATCGATGGTGGCGTCGTTGAAGCCCTTTTCGGCGAACACGTGGCGGGCGGCGTCGAGGATTTCGGTGGTCCGGAATTCGAGGAGGACGTCTTTTTTCGATTTACCGGCGACAGCCATTGACTAAGCATACAGCCGACTGACCGGGCGGTCAATTGAGATTCGGAGGGGAGATTCTGCGAGCCTGGGAGGGTGAATTCGGATACGGATGAGAAGTCGCGGGCGGTATGGCTTCGGTTGCAGCGAGCGCGGACGCCGGGGCAACAGATTGCGCGGGCGCTGGAGATGACGGCGCTGGTGCGAAGCATGTTTGTGGCGAATTTGCGGCGGGAGGAGCCGGGGATTTCGGAGGCGGAGATTAAGCGGCGGATGGTGGAGTGTTATTACGGGGTGGAGCGGGCGGAGAAGATGTATGGGCCGCGGGGTGGGGAGTGATTGCGGTTCAGGAGGCTTATGGGGAGCTTGTGAGGGCGCTGGAGGAGATGGAGCTGCCGTATGCAGTGGGAGGGAGCATTGCGAGCGGGGCGTATGGAGTTTCCAGGGCGACACAGGATGTGGATTTGATGGTGGATTTGAGTGCGGAGGAGGCGTTTGTGCTGGCGACGCGGTTGGAAGGGAGCTTTTCGGTGGATGCGGGGGATGCTCGGGACGCCATTGCGCGGAATCGGCCTTTCAACTTGATCCATATGGGGACGGCGTTCAAGTTCGATGTTTTTCCGGCGACGTATTTTGCGCACGGGGAGGACGAGATTTCTCGGCGACGGATGGTGGAGGGGACGGGGTTGGTGGCGGCGGGGACAGTGCCGGTGGTGAGTCCGGAGGATATTATTTTGGCTAAGTTGGCTTGGTTTCAGGATGGAGTGGATTTGGAGTTGGAGTGGGCTTTGCGGAGTAAGGGGTTAGACCGGACTTACTT
>CANNLB010000244.1 GCA_947505565.1 Acidobacteriota bacterium
CCTGACGCGGCGAACAACGCGACGAAGACGCCATGCCCAATGGCCATTCGCCGCGCCATGTCGGGCGGTGCGCCGGAAGGCAGCATGACAGCAATTAGCGTCAGCGTTGCCGCCATCGCGAACAACGCGCTGGCCAACCCGCGCGGCTTCAACCGTGATATCCACGCGCCGATGGCCCCCATGACGAGCACGCCGTAGTAAACGAGGTTCGCCGGATTTTCCGAGTCCGCGACGTGGACCATGTTGGACCATCCCAAGGCGAACCCGGCCGCGAGCGCCACGGCAACGCCGGCCTTGTAAGTATAGGCGCCCATCTTCCTGGCAATCATCACGTACGCCATCCCCGTCCCGCAGAAAAGGGCATAGACGAACACGAAGCTGCCGACGTTCCAGTTCCATCCGTCCACGACCTGGGATGCCACGAGCGGCACCATCAAAGCGGCCAGCGCGCCCAGCGCCACGCGCACCATCGTCTTGCCCAGTTGCGCCAGTTCGCGTTGCGTGTCGCGGGGCGTCTTCAAGTTAATGGACATCCTGTCGACCAGTATGGCCACAAGAAACCCTATATGGCGAACAGAGCGTCTATTTAGCCTGGAGTGCCCCCGAGCCATCCGGCTCGACCCTAGCACTGGTTACCCGCCCGCGTCCGGCGTCGGTGGGTCTACTGTTTGCTCCTCTTCGCGGATCCGCTTCAGATATTGTTCGGTGAAATCAATACGAAGTTCAACGAAGAGTGGCAAGTGATCGGACATTTGCCAGGTTCGCCACTTCTTGGCGTAGTAGGTCTTCCGCTGGGTTTCGGTCTTCGGCCACTTCTCGTTTCCCTTACCGAGTGAGTAGTAGGTTTCCGCTTCGCCCTCGGTGTAGACGGCCTTGTAGTAATTCAACACGCCCGCGTTCTTCTCGCCGGGCCCGAGCGTCAATTCATCTTTGCGGGGAAGGAAGGCAATTTGATCGTAGCGCTTGTCGCCGCTCATATTGCTCACTCAGCGAAGATCATTTTTATCGTGCGTCAAATCGGCAGGCAAAATAAATTTTTGTCTTTTGAGGGCCTTCATCGTCTCGTCTCCGGGGGTCATCACGTTCATGTCACCAAGAAGGATGTAGTTATGCCCGTCCTTGTCGGCGCGCTTTTTGAAAAACTTGCCGATCGAGTCGATCTCGGCCACGCGACGCGCTTTCCCTTCGCTCGAGTCATCGCCGTAGGTTAGACAAGTGGACCGGGCATAGGTTGAACTTGAACCAGCCGGACTGAAACCGGACGAGAAAGGGGCTCCTGGCAAGCTGCTCGATTCCGCCCACTAAGCCGTTCTTTGGCAATACGACTTCGCCGGCAATGTTCCGGAACTGCACCTTGTTCGAGTCGTAGACGAACACCATTCGCTCTCCGTTGCCAGACGGCCCCTCTGTCAGGTCGGTGGCAATGTAGCGCCAATTTGGGCCAAGTAGGTCGATGACCTTTTCGAACGGCCGCATGTCCTCGTTTACTTCCTGAATGGCGACCAAGTCGAAAGCGGCGATGACCTCGGCGATGTAGTGGAACGACTCGGGGAGCCGCGGCCCCTGTTTGAATTTATTAGAGACGAAGTCGCGAATGTTCCAGGTAGCCAGCAGTAACGTGTCGGTCGCCGTCCGCCGGGGTACCGATTAGGCGATGTGCTCCCTCAACGCGGCGATCTTATCGATTATTCGCTGGCTCTCGTGTCTGTCCTTCCAATACTTCAATGGCCAGTAAATTGGCATGGTCATCTCCAGGGTCGGCCAAGGTGTCCATCGTGTGCTCCAGACGATCAAAGCCGACACAAAAATAATTTAGTCCGGCAATTAGTGCAACACTTCCTGCGGAGGCGGACTCAATTGATCGAGATCAGTTGGGTCCGGAATTGTGCGACGGCTTCGGGGATTACGCGGACGCCGAGGCCGGGTGTCTGCGGAATGGCGATGGTCCCGTCGGGCCCGAGACGGAAGCCGGTTTCGACGACCGCATCGCGAAAGGGGCTTTCGGTTTGGTCGAACTCGAACGTGGCAGGACAGGCTTCGAGGGCCGGGGTCAACGGGGGGACGGTCGCCATCCATTGCAGAATCGCCGCGGTGCGGACAGCGGTGCCCCAGTTGTGGGGGACGAGTTGCACGTGGTTCAGCCAGCAGAGCGGTGTAATGCGCCGGGCCCCGGTGAGGCCGATCAGTTCGACCTCGGGCTGGAGGATATCGACGAGGCGCGGCTGGATGTAGTCGCGGATAAGATCGTCCGCCAGCAGCGTCTCGCCGCCGGCCAGGGGGATACGGAGTTGGTCGTGGAGCCGGGCGTAGCCGATGAGGTCGTCGGCCATAACTGGCTCCTCCCACCAGAGCAGGTTGGACTCTTCGAGGCGGCGGCCTAGGGAGATCGCGTCACCGACGCTGTAGGCGCAGTTGGCGTCTACGGCGAGTCCCATGTCTGCTCCAATGGCGGCGCGGACGGCGCGGACGATGCGGATGTCCGTTTCGGGGTTGTAGCCGATCTTCATCTTCACGGCGCGGAAGCCTTGCTGCTTCCAGAAGAGCGCTTCTTCGCAGAGACCGGCGGCGAGGTCGGGCCAGTCCTTGCGATACAACGCGGTGCAGTAGGGGCGAATCGCGGAGCGATACTGTTTGCCCAGGAGCTGGGAGACGGGCAGGCCGACGGCTTGACCGATGACGTCCCACAGGGCGGTATCGAGGCCGCCGCAGCGGGAGGCTCCGGGGCGTCCCTGTTTATAGGGTGGGCGGCGGAGGTCCTCGTAGATGGACTCGACTTCGAAGGGGGAGCGGCCAAGGACGAGTTCGGGGTGGGATTGGAGAAGCTCTTCGGCGGCGGCGCCGTCGCCCCAGCCGGTTATGCCGGAGTCGGTGCGGACTTCGACCAAGGTGGCTGTGCGAACGGATGTCCAGTTCAGGGACCAGCCGAAGCGCTCGCGTAGGGGAGCGGAGAGCTTGTGGATGTGAACGCTGGCAATGCGCATTTCTCTGGTTATCGTACCGCTAGCCCGGATTTCTCACAAACTAGCCGCTGACTGACCAGTCGAGGCCTTTTGGTAGCCCCGGGGAGGCGGTCCCGGGCCCTAAAAGCCTGTTTTGGCGACGTCGGGCTATTGAAGGCGATGCATTTCCGGTCCAATCGGGCTCCGCCGCCACCGGGGGCCGTTTCCGGCCCCGCCGAGGCCAAGCTCCGCCCTTGGGGCCCTCCGCTGCCCCCCCCTCCTTTATCTGGTTGCCTTTCCGCTTTGCCGCCCCACCCTCCGGTCAGCAGCGCAGAGTCGCCGAAACCTGGCTAAACAATTCCTGCAGTGGGAAGCTCGCCGCCAACTGAATCCAAACCCGGCTCGCCGTCACTCGAACCTGCGCGCCAATCTTGAAAAGCCGTAACCGGATCGTCGTCGCCTGGGCCCGGGCTAACTCCGTCCCCACTAACCCCAGCCGCCGCAAAGCACTTACCAAAACATACGCCATCCCCGACAAATACAACCGCGCCTGATTCGCCCGCATCGTCTCCGCGCTGACTCGGTCAGCAAACAACGAAAGCTGCTCCTTAATCCGATTCTCCATCTCGCCGCGCTGACAATAGAGATCCTCGTACAGACTCTGCGCTGACTGCTTACCCTTGCCCTTGCCCTTGCCCAACGAAGTCACCACAAAGCGCGGGTTCTCCTTGTCCTCCAACACCTCCGCCTTGCCGACCACCCGCCGCTCCCGGCTCCACGTCTTTTCCAAGGTCTGATAACGAAACTCGGTAAACAGACGCGCCCCCTTCCCGGTCCGCTTCTTTTCGGCGTGGGCCCTCTCCATCGTCTTTGCCAGCTGCGCTTCCAACCGTTTGTTCCGCGCAAGGCCAAAAACGAAATCAACCCGATTCGATTCACACCAAGTCATCAGTTCATCCCGACAGAATCCCGAGTCTCCCCGCAGGATCACCTGGACTTGGGGCAAGTGCTCGCGAATCTGACCAACGATCCGTGCGACCTCTTCCCGACTGCCAGCCGCGGCGTCCTGATTCGCCGCGCGGAGTCGCATGCAGAGTAAGTGTTCTCCGCAGAAGATATACAGCGGCAAGTAACAATACTCGTCGTAGTAACCGTGGAAGAATCGTTGTTCCTGCTGGCCGTGAAGGGGTAGGTCCGTGGCGTCCAGGTCAAGGACGATGCGGGCCGGTGGTTCGGCGTGCGCTTCGATAAACAGATCGACAGTGAGGCGGTCAATCGCGGCGGTGTCGGCCTCGATCTTCTTATAACGATTTGTCTCAGAAGTGCTGAGCTCAAGGCGATTGAGGGTGCTTTTGCCGGCGAGGGGCTGCGTGAGGTCGGGTTTACCGGCGAGGAGGCTGAGGAGGGGATCGTGGCGGAGATGGTCGTGATCGTTGAGGTCTTCGTAACCGAGGGCGAGACCGAAGACCCGTTGGCCGAGCATTTCTTCGACGGAGTGGTGGACGTAGCGCTGGTCGCGCCGATCAATGAAGCAGGCGGCCAGACGAGGGATCAGGTTGAGTTTGAAGGATGTTTGGCGGAGCAGCAAGGCACCGCCATCGGAGGAGGTGTTGGGGCCGGTGAAATCGGCTACCACCGAACGGGACTGATGGGTCCCAAACTCGAAGCGGGATTGGATACAATCTGTCATAGCAAAAGCCGTTGCTCCCTGGTCTTAACTCGTTGTGTCGAAACACAGTTATCCCATGGATCGCGGCTTTTCGCTATAGATTTGTGAGAAATCCGGGCTAGCCAATTCGACCGGCAAAGTCGGCCGCCACATGACTGGCCACTGCTGTGTCACCGCCCAAATGGAGGTGCCATTCGATAGCTACCGGGGCATATTCGATAACCATGCCCTGCTCTCTCGCCATTACTTTCGTTCGAAGCCCGGTGAGCCTTACGTCCGTCACGCTCTCCGCATCTGGGAGAGCACCACGGGCCGCGAGCCAAGGCTGAAGAATGGACACAATCAGATTCTCTTCGGCGATGATCTACTGAACGACGGGCGCAGCCGAGCTACGCCGCGCGGCTATTACGATACCCATCCGGATCGGGATCGCCGCCTAACCCTGAACCCCGCCACGAAGAGCCAATACGGCCACCCGCTGCCGAAGATCGAACCCACTCTCGACGCCGCCGCGACGGAGCGCCTGAGTGCCACCCGAATGCACATCGTCAACATCTTCGAGAAACTAGTGTCTCATCTCATAACTTAACGATTGTGTTCCGCAACTGACTTCCCTCAACCTCCCGCTTCCGCCAGCAGAACGGCTTAGGATGCTCATGGGTAGGAGCGAGAAACGCTTGAAGGGCCACGCGGAGGCGGCGTTGCCTTGCTCTTCTGCGAATTCCCTCTACCGTGAACGGATTAGGCTACCGGGCTGAACAATCGCAAGGATTCCCGGTATGAATCTATGGAATTTAAGCGACGGGATTCACAAGCGAAGCGCTGAAGGAAATCCGGGGCCGCCCCGTCGAACCAAGCGAAGAAGCCCGATATCAAGAGCAGATGGCGCGGCACCACGATCTTGGCGCACTGGCCCAAATTGGTGAGACCGCATGGTGTGTCGCAACTTGGCGCGAGCAGTGAATAGCAGAGCTGAAC
>CANNLB010000245.1 GCA_947505565.1 Acidobacteriota bacterium
CAAAAGCTGATGATGGGGCCGAAAAACTTCCGCGCCCCCACCAAAGCCCGCAACGCCGACGTGCTCCTCACCGCCGCCACCACCTTCTCCGAATCCCCCGATCTGCTCATCACCAACTCGACATTTTCCAAAACCGAAAAGATCACGAACGCCAATCCGCAACAGGAAACCCTAGCCTGGGGCAAGGCCGAAATGATGAGCTTCACGAACCTGAACGGCGTGCCGCTCCAAGGCGTCCTGATCAAGCCACCGGACTTCGATCCCGCGAAAAAATATCCGCTGATGGTCTACATCTACGAGCGCCTTTCGCAAACCCTCCACACCTTTACCGACCCCGCCCCCAGCCACCGGATGAACCCCACGCTCTACGCCTCCAACGGCTACGTCGTGCTCATGCCGGACATCGCCTACACCGTCGGCTACCCCGGCCAAAGCGGCATGAACGCCGTCCTGCCTGCCGTGCAGAAGATCGTCGACCAAGGCTACATCGATGAAAAGCGCATCGGCATTCAGGGCCACTCCTGGGGCGGGTACCAGATCGCCTACATGGTCACCAAAACGAACCGCTTCCGCGCCGCCGCCCCCGGCGCGCTCGTCGGCAATATGTTCTCGGCCTACTCCGGCATCCGCTACGGCACCGGCATCCCGCGGCAGTTCCAATACGAGCGGACCCAAAGCCGCATCGGCGGCAGCATCTGGCAATATCCCCTCCGTTTCCTCGAAAACTCGCCTGTCTTCGAAGCCGACCGCGTCGAAACACCCATCCTGATGCTACACAACGATGGCGACGACGCCGTGCCCTGGACCCAGGGTATCGAGTTCTTCCTCGCCCTCCGCCGCATGAACAAAGAAGCCTATTTCTTCAACTACAACGGCGAGCCCCACGGCGTCCGCAAGCGAGCCAATCAGAAAGATTATTCCGCACGGATGTTCCAGTTCTTCGGTCACTATCTGAAGGGCGACCCGAAACCGGAGTGGATGGAAAAAGGCATCCCGTACCTTGAAAGAGACGACCCGAAGAACCAAGCGGGCTCTCTACAATAGAAGCTGGCATGAACCATCACGATCATCAACGCCGCACCGTCCGCGTCAAGCGCGTCGACGAAGTCAATTCGCTCGACGAAATGTTTCGGCACTGTCTACCAGCCTTCGGCGGAGCCTACCTTCGCCGCATCTATGAGATCCTCGATCGCGCGATCGGCCTCGGTTGCCCGATGACCCTCGCCATCGCCGGGCCCATCACCGTCTCCGGCCAGCATCAAACCTGGCTCATCCCGCTGCTCGAAACCGGCTGGGTCGCTTACCTCTCGACCACCGACGCCGTCTGCTACCACGACGGCCACCGCTCCCTCGACGGCCGCAAAGACCCCGTCTTCGAAGTGCCCATCTTCGGCGACGACGGCGCCCTCCGCGACGAGAAAACGATCCGCGTCACCGACATGGCCTTCGACGAAGACGTCCTCATGGACCAGGACCGTTTTCTCACCGCCCTTCTCAGCCATCCCGATTTCCAAAAGCGCATGACCGGCACCGAGATGCGCAACAAACTCGGCAAGTGGTACCAAGCCATTGAAGAACGCAACGGCGTCGAACAGGGTCTGCTCGCCAAGTGCCACGAAATGGCCATCCCCGTCTTTGTCGGCGCGCCCGGTGACGGCAGCGTCTTCTTGAACTCTATGAAGCTGTGGGCCATGCGCGAAAGCGGCATTATCCCTGAATACGGCTTCGATCTCGACATTCACGCCGAAGTCTTCGAGGCCTGCGCATACCATCGTTGGGGCCTCTTCGACAACGAAGCAAAATCGCTCGCCACCTTCATGCTCGGCGGCGGAGTGCCGAAAAATTACAACCTCCAGCCGGAGCCAGCCCTCGGTCAGATCCTTGGCCTGCCCGACGTCCGCGGCTACGCCTTTGACGTCCAGATCACGACCGCCCCCGTCACCGACGGATCCCTTTCCAGTTGCCCGCCGGCCGAAGCCGTCACCTGGGGCAAAGTCGATCGCGATACTTATCTGCAATCGACCGAAAGCATGCAGGGAGACTATTCAGCCGTCGTCCCGTTCCTCATCAAAGCGCTGCTCGACCGGCGGAAAAAATTCGAACTCCTAAAAGAAGAACTCGGCGAAGCAACCCTCTTCGAACGTCACCCAGAGGCCAAAGGCTATCTCCGCCCTCGCGCCGGCTATCGACTCTTCGAGCACCGCGAGCCCCTCGTCGAAAAGCTCCGCGAAGCCGTCCGCGACAACGCCGAATGGCTGAAAGAGACACTCAACTATCCTTTGGCGGTGCCCGGGAAATGAGACAACCGGTCCACGTCTTCTACGCCGGGGCGCATCTGTTCCGGCCCGACATCGTCGAGAAAGTCAGCGGCGTCGCGCTGCGCGCTCTGGCGAGTTTCGAAACACCCTATCGCGAACAGGTGGAAGCGAAGCTGCGCGCCGAGCCGATAGAAGACTACCGGATCGATTTCGAGGACGGCTATGGTGATCGCCGACCCGACCAGCAAGAAGCCGACGCTTATCGTTGTGGCAAGATTCTGGCGGCCGGCGTGGGGCTGCCTTGCGTCGGCATTCGCATCAAACGAGGTGGCATCCAAACGCTCCGCACCTTCCTCGACAGTCTTGGAACCGTCCCCCCGAACTTCCGCATCACCGTCCCGAAGGCGGAGAATCCCGAGGAGGTGGCGATGGTGGCGGCCGAATGTCCGGGGGCCCACATCGAAGCGTTGATCGAAACCGCCCCGATCCTCCGTCGCCTCCACGAAGTCCAGGCCGATAGCCTCCACCTCGGCCCCTACGACCTAATGGCTTCGCTCGGAATTCCGGCCGCTTTTCAAAGCCTCAACCACTCCACCTGCACGATGGTGCGGATGCAAATGCTTGCCACCGGCAAGACCGTTGTCGATGGCCCCACCAAGACGCTCCCCGTCGGCGACAATCCCCAACTCGGCTGGCAACGCCATCGCGAGGATATCTGGCGGTCGCTCAGCGAAGGCTACTACCAAAGCTGGGACATCCATCCCGCCCAACTCGTCTCGCGTTATGCCACCTTGATCGAGTTCTACATGCAACATCTGCCCGCCGTCCGCGAACGCCTCGCTAACTTCGACGGCACCGCCACCCGACTTGGCACCCAGTTCGACGACGCCGCCACCATGCGCGGCCTCCGCGCCTTCGCCGAACGGGCCGCTTACTTGGTATCCCGGTAGGTCAGCGGCGGCTTCGCATTTTTCGGCAGCCGCGATTCGTACGTAAAACCCGCCCGCCTCTTGTCGAACGCCGCCCGCACCGCCGTAAGCTGCGTGGGATCGGCATACAAATCCATCGCCGTCAGCGCCAACACTTTGGCCGCCAACACCATCCCCTTTCGGCCAATACTCATCCCCGTACAGGCGGTGGATTGCCACGAATGCAGTGGAATCCCCGGGGCGACGCTGGCCACGCTAAGCTCCGACGTCGGAACCGTCCACGACACATCCGCCGCATCCGTCGAAGCCGATCCGCTGCCCCCCGCGATCGGCTGAATCTGCGCTTCGCTGCCCATGGGGAGCTCGGGGTCAGTGAATAGCGTTTTCCGCAACGTGCTCGCAAACTCGGTCTCCTCGGCCCCATACTGAATCCCCCCCAGCACTCGAAGATGCCGATCGTACATCGCCGCCAGCGCATCATTCGGTAGCATGTTGTAAACTGCCAAAAGGATCTCCACTTCGCTCTTCGTCTCCGTCCCCAAGGCCGCCCCCGCCGCCGCTTTCTCAATCCGTTGCCACACGTTATCGAGCACCTTCATGGACGAGTGCCGCGCATAGACATAAACCTCCGCGAAGTCGGGCACAATGTTCGGTGCCACCCCTCCGGCGGTGATGATGTAGTGCACCCGCGTGTCCTGCGGAATATGCTCCCGCATCAGATCCAACGCATGGTTAAACAGCATCACGGCATCCAGCGCGGACCGGCCCTGCTCCGGACTCGCCGCCGCATGCGCCGCGACCCCCCGAAAGCGAACCTTCGCCGTGATGTTCGCCAGCGTCGTGCTGACGTTCCCCTGGTTGCGATCGCTCGGATGCCACGCCAGCACCGCGTCGACGTCTTTAAAGGCCCCCGCCCGAATCATGTAAACCTTGCCCCCGCCGCCCTCTTCCGCCGGCGTCCCAAATACCTTCAGCGTCCCCGCAAAACCCTGCTCCTTCAGCGCGACGGCCGCCAACACGGTGCCAGCGCCCAGCAGGTTGTGCCCGCAGCCATGGCCCGGCGCATTGGCCACCCGCGGGTCGCGCTTCGGCACGTCATTCTGCGATAAGCCCGGCAGCGCGTCGTACTCCACCATCAATCCGATCACCGGCTTCCCCGACCCATACGTCGCCACGAACGCCGTCGGGATCCCCGCCACGCCCGTCTCCACCGCAAATCCAGCCGCCTTTAACTCCGCCTGTAGCAGCGCCGAACTCTTGTGCTCCTTGTACCCAACTTCCGCCAACTCCCAGATCTGGCGCGAAAGCCCGCCAAAGTGCTCCGCGTGCGCATCCACCTTGGAAGTCACTTGCCCATGAAGTACCGGAAGAAGGAGACAAAAAAGAATCCGCATTGTGATAGAACAACACAATCTCGCCTGGCATTACAAGCCATTCTTGCTAGTGCTATCTTGTTGATTCTACCTTCGGCCAGTACGTCCGATGATGCCTAAAAACGGCGTGTTTTCAGCGCGTTCTAGCAGAAGTCCGGCAAAAGACAATTTAGGTCAGATCACGCATCTACCCTTTGGGCTCGGTTCGTCCATACACTGGATCGAACTCAGGCAGCAGATGAGCGTAAATATCAAACGGGTGGTCAACGGATTTTCTTTGTCTTGGCGGTTGTCTGGGCTTTGTGCGTCGTGGGCTTCTATTTTGAAGGGAGAAATCGAGAGGTTCAACTCTGGCAGCGTGAACGTGAATACTGCGTGGACTCTAGCAGAAAAGGAGCGAGTGAAGGAGGGCAGAAAAAGACGGTCGAGGGATGCAACGCCGAATTTGACGAGCAGATTGCAGAAGCGTACTCATCGACCTACTCGTTGCCTCATTTCGCTCTCCTGCTTTTGGCTGCTTCAGTGCCTCCATTGTTGTTATACGCATTTATCGTGGCGAGTGTCTTCGTCACTAAATGGGTCATTAGGGGTTTCGAAAATTAGAGAGCACTTGACCGGACATCTCGATGCGCTTTGTCGAACAGGCATTATTCGCAGCAGGAAGAAGCAACTAACGCCCCCGCGAGTTGCCAGTGGGTCGCGGCTCCACACGGGCAAGGTCGTTAACGCCGGATGTACAACTCCGGCGCGATGATTCGATGAAGCGATTCCTACGCCTCGGGAGAACGAAATGGCCCTCGTGAAGGCGCTGAAGGAAGGCTCGCTCGCCGGCGCCGGGCAGAAGGTCGTGAATAAGGCAGCCGGCTACTAACCCAACCCGTCGTCCGCTAGCGAAGCCCATCCCGCGTCGCCCGCATCGCCTGCGCCAACAAATAAACGTCCGCCGAATAGTACAACCGATCAACCCCCATCTCCCGCCACCGGTCCGCCGCCTCCCCGCTATTCGCAAACGCGCT
>CANNLB010000246.1 GCA_947505565.1 Acidobacteriota bacterium
CGGAATTCGAGTTGCCCGCATACGTACTTAACTTCCTTGAAAATGAGGAAGTTATGGAGATTGTCGCCCCAACCTACAAATGCGATCAGCTCCTGGCCCGGTTCGGCCGTCCCAAGGTCCCCAAGGCCGCTTGATCGGTAAAAGCGAAGGATATTTTGCTGAATCGCTAAAGCTCTGGTGCTGTTCGGCCGACGTATCTAAATAGTCTTGTGGACCACGAACCCAAATCATTGCGCTCTGAACTTCAAATAGAAAACGAAATCGACTCCGAAGCCCTGCTGAACCAGTTCAATCGTTTAGTCCAGGAACTCCTCCGCGGAACCACGTCTCGGAATACGTTCCGGCCCTGGGAAATCGAGATCCTTCTCGATATCGAAACCTGTCAGTTCAAAGACGGGCAGAAGCGGGAAACCATGCGCCGATACCAGTGCGCAGTGCAGCGCCAAATGGGGAAAGGCGTCCCCAAGCCCATGAAACTCTCCGCGTACCTCGAAGCCAATCGCCTCAAGCGACTGCCGAACGACTCGCCGCTCCCCGATTCCCCTCCCATTCCCGGTCCAGGCAAGCTATCATAGTCATTTACTTTCCGGGAGGATTCATGTCGTCTGCATCGGACGCCGCCGAGCGTACTGTTCTCTGCGTCAAGCTCAAAAAAGAGCTTCCCGCCTTAAAAGAAGTTCCTTTCGAAGGCCATCCCCTTGGCCAACGGATCTACGACAACGTCTCCCAAGACGGATGGAAAATGTGGGTCGAGCATATGAAAATGCTCATGAATGAATACAGACTCAACCTGGGCACCAAAGAAGCCCAAGATTTTCTCATCGAACAGATGGAGCAATATTTCTTCGGGACTGGGGTCACCCTCCCCCCGGGCTACACCACCGAAACGGCTAAACCCTAGTCGGCTGCCCCTTTGTCCCTCAATCTTGTAGCCTCCCCGTCTCTGTTCGCTTGAACTGCTCGTTCGTATCACCCTGATGACGCGGGCGGCGGTCTACCCTTACCGGGGCAGTCTGTTGCCCGATTTTTTTGCCCCCGCCCGCCCGTTGAATGCTCCTCTCCAGCTCTACCTACTTTCTCTTTCTCTCGGCCCTCTTCTTCCTCTACTGGCCGCTGTCGCGGTGGCGCGCCGCCAACCTCGCCGTCCTCCTCTTCGCCAACTACTTCTTCTACGCCAAGTGGGACCTCTTCTACCTCTTCCTTATCCCCCTCTGCTCCACCTGTGACTTCGCCATCGGCCTCGGCCTCGGTCGCTTCCAACGCCCCGCCGTCAGAAAACTCCTCGTCTCCCTCAGTCTCCTCCTCAATCTCGGCATGCTCACCGCCTTCAAGTACATGCCCTTCCTCCTCGATAACTTCACCCGCCTCTCCGGCCGCTCCGCTCCGCTCTGGCAGTGGACCTTCCCCCTCGGCATCTCCTTCTACGCCTTCCAATCCCTCTCCTACACCCTCGATCTCTACCGCAAAGACGCCAAACCCACCCGCTCCCTGCTCGCCCATCTCACCGCCACCTCCTTCTTCCCAACCATCCTCGCCGGACCCATCACCCGCGTCTCTGACCTCATCAAACAGTTCGAAAAGCCCAATAAAACCCTCGACGCCGCCGATGGGAGCCGCGCCCTCTTCCTCATCAGCCTCGGCCTCCTCAAAAAACTCCTTCTCGCCGACTACCTCGCCGAAAACCTGGTCAACCGCGTCTTCGACTTCCCCAGCCTCTACTCCTCCGCCGAAGTCCTCACCGGCCTCTACGCCTACGCACTCCAACTCTATTTCGACTTCTCCGGCTATACCGACGTCGCCATCGGCTCCGCCATGCTCCTCGGCATCAAGCTCCCCCAAAATTTCAACATGCCCTACGCCGCCGCCAACATCAACGACTTCTGGCGCCGCTGGCACATCTCCCTCTCCAACTGGCTCCGGGACTACCTCTTCTTCTCCCTCCCCGGCAAACGGAACGCCGTCATGCCCTACTGTAACCTCATCATCACCATGGCGCTCGGCGGCCTCTGGCATGGGGCCAGTTGGAACTTCGTCATCTGGGGGCTACTCCACGGCGTCGCCCAAGCCGTCGCCCGGGGCTGGCAGGCCTCGCGCGGACAAAAAGCCATCCCCTGGACCCCCGCCTGGTTCCGCACCTTCTGCACCGTCCAGTTCGTCTGCTTCGCCTGGATCTTCTTCCGGGCCACCAACCTCGAACAGGCCAGTAAAATCATCGAGCAGCTGGGCGAGTTCACCTACTCGGTCGACAACGTCTCCCGACCCCTCTGGATCGTCCTTGGCATCGCCGTCGCTGGCCACTACCTCCCCAAATCCTGGTTCGAACAAATCCGGGAAACCTTCGTCCGCTCCCCCTTCGTCGTCCAAGCCGCTGCGATAATGGCCCTAATTGTGGCTATTCAGTACATCGCCGCGACAGGGGCCGCCCCGTTTATCTACACTAATTTCTAGGCGTGCTACTTCCTCCTAAGCCCACTCTCGCCGTCCTCACCCTCGGCGTCATGCTGACCGTCCCCGATCTCATTCCCGCCTTTAAGGACTACCACGTCATCGATTGGACCTCTTTTGCTAAGGTCCTCGACTTCCAGCCCCGAGTCAAATCGGAAAACCCCATCCAGGAAGAGCAGCAGCGCCTCAAGCCCGATACCTCCGTCGAAAAGGCCGAAATCCGGCCGCTCATCGATCCCTCCAACGCCCTCGAACCCTTCTTCGCTTCCCTCTACTCCACGGAACGGAAGGACCCCGGCGCCATCACTCGCGTCCTTCACTACGGCGACTCGCCCACCACCGCCGACCTCATCACTGCCGACGTCCGCTTCCTCTTCCAAAAGGATTTCGGCGACGCCGGCCACGGCTTCGCCCTCGTCGGTAAGCCTTGGGCGTGGTACGGCCATCGCGGACTGGACATCAAATCCTCCGGCTGGAAAATTGAGCCCGCCAACACCGCAGAACTCAAGGACGGTCTCTACGGTCTCGGTGCCGTCTCCTTCCGCGGCTCCGCCGGATCCCAGTCCCGCATCATCCTGAAAGACTCCACCCACTCCGCCGTCGAAGTCTCCTTCCTCTCTCAGCCCGACGGCGGCACCTTCCTCCTCCTCGCCGACGGCGTCGAACTCGGCGTCGTCGATACCGCCTCCCCGGTCGTCACCCCTTCCTTCCAAACCTTCAATCTCCCCTCCGGCGTCCGCGAACTCCAACTCTCGAACGTCACCGGCAAAATTCGCCTCTATGGCTTCCGCTTTTCAAAGGCTGTCCCTGGCGTAGAGTACAACTCCCTCGGCGTCAACGGGGCCTATATCTCCATCCTCGCCCGCATGGTCGATGAACAGCACTGGGCCGATCAGCTCCAACACCATCGTCCGAACCTCGTCATCATTAACTACGGCACCAACGAGAGCGTCTATACCCAGTTCGTCGATACCGCCTTCGAACGCGAACTCCTCCGCACCATCGCCCGCGTCCGCAAGGCTATTCCCCAAGCAGCCATCCTCATAATGTCTCCCATGGATCGCGGCCAGAAAGGATCCGATGGAGAGATCACAACTGTCCCGGCGCTGTCCCGCCTCGTCGCCATTGAGCAGCGGGTAGCCGCCGAAAAGAGATGCGCCTTCTTCAATACGTTTGAAGCCATGGGCGGCCCTGGCACCATGGGCCGTTGGTATCACGCCGAACCTCGCCTCGTCGGCGCGGACTTCATCCATCCCATGCCCGGCGGCGCCAAGATCGTTGGCAACCTTCTCTATAAGTCTCTCCAACAGGGCTACCGCGCCCACAAGCTCCGCATCGCCCAGGAGAAGTTTGCGACAATTAAAGGGGCAGTCATTGCCCCCAGCAAACTGACCCAGGCAAATTGAACTTTGAATCGACTCCTCGCCGCCGCTTGCCTCGCCTTCATCCTCCCAGGCTCAGTGTCTCTCGGCGCAACTGCTAACAAAAAAGCCAAGTCCAAAGCCAAGTCCACGCAAAAGAGAGTCGTCGTGGCCCGTCCCGCTCCCGTCGCTCCCCAAGTTCGCGCCGCCGCTTCCACTAACGTCACCGAGTGGCTCAATCAGCCGGGCACCATGGAGCATCCCGCGGCTCTCGTCCCGTTCTTCGAACAGCTCTACCGTCTCGAAAGCGGCCTCGACAAAGACGTCCTTCGGGTTCTCCAGTATGGCGATTCCCATACCGCCGCCGATGATTGGTCCGGCACCGCTCGTTACCTCCTGCAAGCTCGCTTCGGCAATGGCGGCCCGGGCTTCACGCACGCGGGACATCCATACCTCGGCTACCGCCGACTCGACATTAAGTCGTCTTCCACCCGCGCCTGGTTCTCCGATGGCCTCGTCGGCCGGAATGGCGATGGCATGTACGGCCTCTCCGGCGTCTCCATGTCCACCGCTCGCGCCGGCGAATCGGTCACGCTCCAGGCGGAATGCAGCTCCGCGGAACTGCACTTTCTCCGCCAACCCGCCGGCGGCCTCGTCGAGGTCTCCGACAACGGCGTCATCGTCGAGACCATCTCCACGGCCGGTGAACCCGGGCCCGGCGTCTTTACTCTCCCCGTCAGCCCCGGCCTGCACCAGCTTTCAGCACGCACGCGCGGCGGCGGGCAGGTCCGGCTCTTCGGCTGGGTCACCGAAAATCCGCGCGGCCTCACCTACGATATGCTCGGTCTCAATGGCGCACAAGCCAACATCGGGCTCAAGTGGGAAGAATCTATCCTCGCCGAATACTACCGCCGCCGTCCGCCGGGCCTGATTATTCTGGCCTACGGTACCAACGAAGCACGCAATAAAGACTGGACCCGCGAGTCCTATCGCGACATGTTCGTCCAGCTTCTCGCCCGCTACCGCCGGTTGGCCCCATCCGCCTCGCTTCTTGTCATCGGCCCTCCCGACCACTTCTTCCGCTATCGCACCGGACTCGCCTCCCACGAAAAAATCGACCTCATCATCGACGCTCAACGCGAAGCAACCCTCGCCAGCGGTGCCGCCTTCTGGGATCTCCGAGAACGCATGGGAGGCAAAAACGCCATGGCGAAATGGGTAGCCGCCGGCATGGCCCAAGGCGATTATGTGCATTTTACCGGCGAAGGCTACCGTCTTCTCGGCGCGGCATTGTATAAGGAATTGATGGGTCAGTTCGCTACCTACGTCAGAGTGCGCAACGAATCCCCCATAACATCAAAAATACTGAATGGACAAGCGAACCAAAATCACTGAAATCCTGCACGAGATCGCCGGCAAAGCCATCTCTCCCGCCGACGACGAATCGCTCTTTGACTCCGGTCTGCTCGATTCCTTCGCCCTCGCCGATCTCGTTTCGGCGATCGAAAAGGCCTTCGATTGCACGATCCCCGACGCCGACCTGAACCCTCGCAAGTTTGACTCGATCGAACGCATCGAAGCCTACTTGGAAGACCACGGGAAATAAGCTCCGTGCCCTTCCTTCGTGCATTCGGATCCTACCTCCCCGAACGGATCGTCTCCAATGCGGAGATTGGCGCTCACGTCGGCTGCGACGCGGAGTGGATCAAAAACGTCAGCGGCATCGACCAGCGCCGCTTTGCCG
>CANNLB010000247.1 GCA_947505565.1 Acidobacteriota bacterium
ACGCTGCCGGGTTCGCCCATGACGAAGAAGAGGGGCAGGTTGCCGATTTTGGCTCCTGCGACGGCTTTCGCGGCGGCGAGTTTGGCGTCGACTTCTTTAACGAGTTGGTCGATCTCGGGATCGCCGCTCGGCTTGGCGCCGCTGACGGCATCCTGTTTGTTTTTCCACCAGACAAAGAAGCCGGCACCGATGATGCCCACGATGCTGAGCAGCCCGATGAAGATGTACAGAGTCGCGTCCTTGAGGCCGAGCAGAAAGCCAAGACCGACCGAAAGACCGATCCAAACCACGAGTCCGATAAGTGCGATTACGAGAGGTAACATGGCGAAGCTCCCTTAGCGTCCGCGGGCCAACTGTTGGAGCGTGGCGATACCGCCGTCCAACATGAAGTAGAAGAGGCCATAAGCGACTACGGCGAAGACTACGGCACCGATAGCCCCGTAGAGCAGTCGTTTGACCCAGGGGTCCTGGGTGGAAGTGGGGGCACCGATGGCGGGTGGTGGTTGCCAGTCTGGCGACAGCAGGGCGGAAGAGCGGCGAATCCGCGCGATTTTTTCCCCCACGGCGTTCACGATCGGGCCGATCTCGGAACGATTGCCGATCGAGTAGCGACCGGCGAAACCGAGCAACATGCAGAGCTGGAACATCTCGAGCAGGTCGGCGAGCGACTGCGAGTCGTTCATGCGGACGAGATTATTGAGGTGTTGGAAGAAGACTTCTCCGGCGACGTGGTGGCCGAAATACTCTTCCTGAAGCGGCTGCCGGGGCCAATCGACGAAGACGGGACTCCGCAGATTTAGGATCGATTCGTCAAAAAAAGCGACGGCCGCGAAAATTGCGAGTTGAATTTCCTGCTGGTCGTAGCCACGTTTGCGTGCTTCGGCGTCCGCCATGTTGAGTGCTTCGCGGACCTGCTGGCGGAAGATATTGGCGTCAGTGACGGATTGGCGATTCGAGCGCAACCGTTCTGCAACGGTGAAAACTTCCTGAAAGACGAAGGCGAGATTCTCCGCGCGACGTTCTGTGCCGTAAGCGGCGGGAGGTGCTTGAGGGGCAGAAGGGTTCATCGAGTCCTCTTGGGCAAAGGTTTTAGGAGTCTAGCAACGCAAACAGCTCGAGCGTGGGGTCCGGCAGGTCCCCTGGGATGTAGATTCCGACTTGACGGGTGCGGTTGATCTGGCTCCAGTGGGGGTCGGCGCAGGTGACGGAAAAATATTGCGCGTCGACCCGACTGCGGATCGCCGACGGGGGGACGGGAAGATGGTTGAGTGACATGCCGCCCATCGCTCTTTCGACGAGCTTGGCGACCCAGTCGGCCGAACTGAGTTTGGCCAGCATGGGGGTTCGGCGGATCACTTCGGCTTCCCCGATATTGCAGCGGACGGCCAGAATCCAGCGGGACTTATTGAGTGCGCGCGTATCGGTGACGGCTCCCGAGTAGAAGTAGTCAGCGGTTTTTTCCAAATGGATCTCAACAAAGCGAGTGGGCACGATGGTCTCCAGATGAGTGCGGATATGGAGGTCGAGCGCTTCAAAAGTTTTGTCTAATTTTCGATGGTCGTAAAGTGGGATATCGCGGGGATGAGATTCGATTGCGAAAGTACAAAGGGCACCACCTAGGCGGGCCATTGTGGTGTAGAGCTCTTCGGGGTGGCCCTTTTTGACACGCAGGATGTGCCGGAGCTCAGGGACGGCGGCATTGACACTGTGAAGCATCCAGAATGTCGCAATTTCGCTGGTCGAGTATTCGCTCCAAAGGCTGGCCCCGGCGGTTTTACCGCGGCTAAGGGTGGAACTTTTTTCTTCCAGGATGTCGATGAGCCGAGCGAGGATGGAGAGCAAGCGCTCACTGGCCCCGATCTGAATGCAGGGCGGAACGAAGTCCTGATCGAAGATAAAACCACCGGTGCCGTCGCGTTGGACACGGGCGATGGCGATCGATTGTTGGGGGTCGTACGGCTCGGTATCAAGGACCAAGCGGACATTTTTACGCCCAAGGCGGACCGGCTTTTCGTCGCGTCCGGTGGTTTCATCAAACAGCGAAACCGGTTGGGCGGCGTAGCGCACGGTGGGGTTGGGGGCGTCCTCGGAGGGGAGACAATTCAGCCCGTTGCGCTTCATGGGCGGCACGGTGAGAAGGACGGTGACGGTGTCGCGAGTAACGGGGAACAGGTCTGCAAAGGCCCGCCGGGCGGGAAGCGGATCATGATCTGGCATGTGGAAGGCCAAGCCATCGGGGAAGACACCCCGGGCGTGTAACAACGCCAGAGAGCCATTCAGGAGAGCCTCCGAATCGAGCTCGCAGCCGATGAGGCCCCATGCTTCAAACCAAAGCGAGGAGGTGACAAAACGAATGGAGTCTTCGAAGTATCGGCCCTGCACCTGAAAATGGTGAGGCCCAAGATACATCCCCTCAGACCAGACGACACGGGAAAGCTGTTTCATTCCGGAACCTTGCCATTTCTAGCAGCCTTCACTCTACCATAGAGCTCATTCATGATACGCTCTCCTCCGACCATAGAGCTCATTCATCATACGCTCGTTCAAATGTTACGCGGAAAGCGTAGGGAAATCCCGCGACACCCTGGAAATATTCAGTGTATTATCGGAGGAAAATCGGTGATGGGATCGAGGTTTGGATTCCGCGCTACATGGTAAGCTTAGGACGTTATAAGGGCGAATTGGCCGATGAGATTCTACGAAAAATACGAATTGCTGGCCCCGCTTCGAGATGACGGCATCAAGACGTTCGTCGCCAGAGAGATTACGACGGGCCGGGCGCTCGAGGTCCACCTTTTTGTAGCGGGAAGAACGCCAGAGAACATTGCTATTCTGGCGAAGCTCGACCGACTCGGTGCCGCAGAAACACGAATGATTATCGAACGCGGCGAGCTGGAAGGCAGCCCGTATGTCGTGGCCGAGTTACTGCCCGGCCGGAAGACGCTGCGGAGCTGGGTGGATTCCCTGCCCTCGATTGCCGCCAGCGAAATCGCGACGGCCGAGATGCCGAGGCTGACTCTTCCTCTCCCGCCGCTGGTGAGCGAGCCGTCTTCGTTTACGGCATCGTTCGCGACGGCGAAAGCGCCGATTGGCGCTGCGACGCCTCCCGCTTCGATGGGTGCAGAGGCCGTCTCTTTCACGTCAATGTTTGCAACGCCGGAATCGGCCAAACCGGTCGCCCCGCTGGAGATGCCGAAAGCGTCGATAGGCGGAGAGACCGTCTCTTTCACTTCAATGTTCGTGACGGCAGAGCCACCGAAAGCACCGACGCATCCAGTTGTTGCTCCGACCCCAGTCGCAGCGGTTCCCCCGCCAGCAGTGGCCGGTGACATGATCAGCTTCACGGCGATGTTCGCCACCGCCGAACCGCCGAAAGCACCCACTCCCCCGGTTGTTACTCCACAACCAGCGTCGGCCCCGGCGGCGTTCGCCGGTGATGCCGTCACCTTTACCTCGATGTTCGCGACGGCCGAACCGCCGAAACTGGCGGCTCCGTTGGCCCCGAAAGCGCCCCCGCCCCCGGCCGCAGGATTGTTGGAAGATACGACCGCGTTCACGTCTATGTTCGCTATGGCGGAACTACCGCCGGTCGCCGCGGCGCCGCCACCACTTTCCCCTCCAGCCAGCGCTCCGCCAGCCCCGGCCGCTTCCTCATTTACCGCGATGTTCCCTTCGGCGGTACCCTCGTCTGGAGCTATATCGCCAGGAGCGATTGAACAGGGAGAGACGCTGCCGCCGTTTCGAGCACCGATTGCACAAGCTGCCCTCGAACGGGGGGAGACATTGCCTCCGTTTCGTGCCCCCACCGCGCTTGGAGGGCTAGAACGGGGCGAAACGTTGCCCCCTTTCAAGGCGATGCCCCCTGCGTCTGGGCCCGAAATAAAGTCGGTTCCACCGGCGCGCAGCGAGTTCACGCAAATGTTTTCCGCCACGCCGGCACCGGAGGGTTCCGCCAAGCAGCCGGCCGGAGCGGGAACCCGCGACGACGATTTCATGAAGCTGTTCCAGGTACCTTCCCGGGATAAGCCAGGCACTTCTATGTCAAGCGCCCCGGCGGCGGCACCGGGCGAGTTCACGAGGATGTTTTCCGCTCCGGCCATTACTCCGCCGGCCGCCCCGGCAGCCGCGCCGACGCAGCCAGCGAAGGGAGGCGCGGGGGAATTCACGATGATGTTCAACGCCCCAACGGCTCCTCCCGCGGCACCGCCCGCCGTCGCTGCTCAGGCGCCAGCAGCGATGCCCCCACTTCCGCCACTGCGAGCCCCAGCCAAAGGCCCAGGGGCCGCTTCGCAGGGCCCAGGCGAGTTTACACGCATGTTTTCGGCCTCGCCGGGAGCGCCACCACCCGCGCTGCCCAGCATACCGTCTTCGTTCCCCGATAGCGGCGGAATGGGCGGTGGGTTGCCAAACGCCGGATCGAGATTGCCGTTGCCGAAGGCGGTGGATGCCCCGGGACAATTCACCAGCATGTTCGGCGTGCCCGGATCCGTCGGAGGTGCGCCTCCATCCAGTGGGTTCGGCGTTCCGCTGCCGGGTGGTTCTGGGGCTCCTCCGCCCAAGAGCCCGATGTTTCCGCCAGCCGCCTCCGCCCCGCCTACGCCGAATTTCCCCTCCTCCGCCGGTAACACTCCGCAGGTTGGAGCCACCCAAGCGTTTTCGGCACCCAAATATGGAGCCCCCGGTGGTTCCGGAGCGGGCCAGCCAGCGCCGGGGCCCAGCGAATACACACGCATGTTTGCGGCCCCCAAGGGCCCCGGAGCGCCGCAAACCGGTGGTGGCACCGCCCCTCCAGCGCCTGGCGGTGGGTTCAACCTAGCGGATCTGCAGGTGCCTCAAGTTCCCCAGATGCCGCAAATGCCCCAAGCTCCGCAGATGCCTTACGTGCCTGGCATGCCGCAGATGCCATCCCCGCAAATGCCGCAGATGCCGGAGCTACCGTCAGTCCAAGTCACCGCGCCGAAATCAAATTTGGTGCCGATCCTGCTTTTCGTCGGTTTGCTCGTCATTGCGATCGCCGTCGTGCTGGTCTTCGCCTTCAAGAAGTAAGCTCTGATCGCACAATAGCGGGCCAGGCCATCCGCTGTCCCGGTTCGGGGTGAAGATCGAATTCTAACGCTGGATGTCCTCCGCGGGCTTGCGCTTTTGGGCATTTTGCTGACGAATATTCTGAGCTTCTCGATGCCCGCGGCGGCGGAGGGGAATCGCAACGTCATGGGGGTAACGGCGGGTGCGAACTGGTGGGCTTGGTTCTTGTAGATCGTTATCTCCGACGGGAAGATGCGGGCGATCTTCTCGTTGTTGTTCGGGGCCGAGGCGGTGCTGCTGACCTCGCGGGGGGGGGAGGGCGGACACGGCGGATATCCACTACCGGCGGGATCTGTGGCTCATGCTGTTTGGCGCCTCGGTGCCCCCCAGAAGTTGACCACCTCTGCTCGAATAGACTTGACCAGATCACAAACTGATCATGCCGCGTGGCATGCCGACGGGCGGGACCGTCCTCCTCCGTGCTGCAGGCGCGTATATCGTTGCATAGTTTTAGGCACCGACG